>DJTQ01000166.1 GCA_002439285.1 Paenibacillaceae bacterium UBA6304 | reverse complement strand
GAAATAATAGGTATACCCGCTTTATTGATTGTGTCGATATCACGGCAAATGGTTCGGACCGAAACCTCGAAACGATCAGAGAGTTCCTTGCCGCTTATTCTGTCGCGCGTCAATAGCAGCGTCACAATGGCAAGCAGTCGTTCGATTTTCAAAACCCAGCCCTCCTAAATACATTAATGACATAATGATGTCGTGAACGGTTTCGTATAATGTCTCTATACTTTTAATTCAAAGGAGAGACGAACATTGCTGAATCTAATGAATGCCGACAACATGTATTATCATGCTCCTCACTATCCGGAACTTGTAGAATTTGAGAGCAACCCTTTTCTAACGATTTCGAATCAAGGGGCTCCAGGCGGGCCTGTTCACCTGTCAGCCGTACAAGCTCTTCATATGGCTGCTCATGGTGTCAAATCACTGATGTTGCGGGAAGGCAATGATTTTGTCGTGCCTGTCCTGGAGGGACTTTGGTGGGTCGATGGCAATAGGCCCGTTCAGGAGGTGCCAATGCAACATTGGTATTGGAAGTTGCTCATTCGCGTTCCTGACTACGTGACTGAGAGTCATTGGGAAGAAGTTAGAACAAATACTATCAAAGACAACCCGCTCATTCAATCTATTAATTTGGAGATGATCGGTGAGGGCACATGCGTACAAATGATGCATAACGGTCCCTATGATCGGGAGCAGGAGACCGTGGATTTAATAGAGGCTTTTATGAGGAACCGCAATTTAGTGCAAAATGGGCTTCACCATGAAATTTATATTTCCGATATCATGAACACCCCTCCTGAGAAAGCAATGACGATCTTACGATACCCAGTAAAAGAGGCGAAAATATAACCGTTTTCGACGGATCTACCATTACACGGTCTGATAGACCGGATTTTGAGAGACAAGGGGGTTCCTAATTTCGGAACCCCCCTTGTCATTTGTGATGCGATTCCCTGCGCTGTCTGTAACGGCAGGTTTGAAGGCCATCCTTTACTGCCTGTCAATGTCTACTGCTAAACCGTTTAATTGCATCCTCGGCCACCGGCTCGAAGAAGTTAAGAAGGTTGCCATCGGGATCACGGAACAGCATAGAACGGTTCCCCCACGGCATCGTGGTCGGTTCCTTTACCCAATTATCGACCAATGGCTTCAAGCGCACATATTCGGCTTCGACATCGTCGACGCGGAACTCAATAATGACAGTGCGATTATTAGCCCCCATTACGGAACCGGCACCGAATAGCTGCGCCGTCTGGGAGTGGCCGATTGCAAGAGTGCAAGATGGCACAATGAGTTCGGCAAATACGGGCGCGGGTCGCTCCGCCGAAACCCCCATGACTTTCTCATAGAACTCGACGAGACGATCCACGTCGTCAGTAATGATGCGTAAAGAAGCTAAATTCACAAGATATCATCTCCTTTACATTTACATGTCCGATTATAAAAAACCACTACTGACAACGTTATGTCAGTAGCGTTTTTTCGCAATATGGCCTCGACACCAGCCTTGCTCTACCAGCGGCCTCATTACTACTAGACTCCCCACCTGCGAATAGCGATAATAAAGAAAATCAGCGCCCCGATAGAAGCAATCGTCCGCACATGATTCCATGGCATCCAACTATCCAAGTATTTCTTCCACACTTGTGCCCCCTCCGGGCTCCCGGGCGTTACGGCGGCTAAAGAATCGTTGAGCGGTACATTGAATAAAGCCGTCACCAGGAACACTCCGATAAAAATGAGCAGGCTCCCAGCAATCACATATAACGCGCTGGTTGTGCCCAATTTGATAAATGAAGCGATCCCCAAAACGACACTTAAGACAGTTGTGCCCGTGAAGACCACCATAAAGGACGATTGCAGAATCGTTGTATTGATGCTCTGCATAGCAGATATGCCTTGTTCCGTAGGAAGCTTAGCGAGCGATTGCATGACGAAGATCGAGAAAGCAAAAAACACACCGGCAAGCAAACCGGCCCCCAACGAGGATGCAAAGGTTAAATAATAGAGAAATTTCAATATCATTATTTCCTCCAGTACCCATAATTTGATTGAACAAGTTTATTACGAATGAAAATCAGATCAAGGATGTACACACAAATTTAAGTCCATTTTCCGGTATTGTCAAGTGATGGAAGTTCCAGGTGTGCCATCTGTAACTGCATGTTTTTAGGGCCATCCGTTTGGGATGGCCCTTTCTTTGATTCGCTTTGATCACGCCTTTTAGGTTCTTACTTGGATTCGATGCGACCTAATGGATTGGCACTCTCCCCCAGATCTTTCCGGGCTGCCAACCAGCTTGATTCGTCGAGATTGAGCGCATCCCGAAGGTAAGACCACGTAAGCTGCTGGAGCAAAGCAACTCGTTCGGGGTTCTCGTCCGTCGTCTCCGCGACGTTGTACCCGGAGATTCCGCCAAGTATATGTTCTGCCCCAAAAAGGGTGAGCAGGCTCTTTCTGCCTGGGCTCAGGGAGTAGGGGTCTGTGAACCAATCCGGCCCCCGAGTGGACAGGTGGGATTGGTCATGATCCCCCGCGACCACGAGAGTCGGTGTCCTCATATCGGAGAAGCTCGGGTTCATGAATGGGAAGTGCTCTGCCGCGAACGGACTCAAGTCAGCTCCACCCAGGCCAGTCGTGGAAAGTAAGACGCCCGCCTTGATCCGCGAATCGGACATGTCCTCTCCCGGTTCGCCATTGGCATCGAGGACTCGCGCGCCAAGCAGCATGCTCACCGTTTGACCTCCCCAGGAGTGTCCGGCTGCGGCGATGCGGCTGCGATCGAGACGTCCGCTGAGGCCTGGAACGGAAGCTTCAATAAGATCAAGTTGGTCAAGGATGCGCTTCAGGTCTTCGACGCGGAATCGCCAGATCAGTGGTGTACGGGGATCGTCAGGAGGAAGATTCAGCGTCCTCGAGTCGAGATGGGTGGGTTGAATGACCACGAAGCCGTGAGCAGCCCAGTAGTCGACTAACGGACCGTAGCTGTCCATCGACCAACCAAAGCCTTGCGAGAAAATAATAATAGGTAATTGGCTACCCGTCGCTGGCGCTGATACCCGCACTTCCAAATCCTCACCGCGGCCCGGGGCTGACAGCACTATCGGCTTTACCGAAATAACCTGAGTAGACGTACTTACGTGCATTTTCATAATAGATGTTCCTTTCTTGGTCTTCTCAATTTATGCATTGGTTGACATGTCAACCTTAAGTAAATGTAGCACGTTGAAGTTGACACGTCAACCATGCTATTATATACCCATGAATAAGAGCGAATTGAACGAAGAAGAAATTCAATTATGGTATAAGTGGAAAGGCTCCTTTCACAGCATCTTCGGTCGCGTAATTAAAGAGATGTCCGAGCGCACCGGACTATCCGAGGGCGATTATGGGATATTGGATCGGTTAGACCTTCTGGGGGAAGGCAGCCTTCGCCAACAGGAGTTGGCCGAATCCATGGACTGGGATAAGAGTCGACTGTCACATCATCTGACGAGGATGGAAAAACGCAGCCTTGTGATGAGGAAGCCATTAGATGCAGATCGCGGTGTTCAAGTCATCATCACTCCCATTGGAAAGTCAACATTAGATGATGCCCGACCCATTGTCTCCATGGCCATACGCAAACATTTCCTAGATCAGTTAACCGATCTAGACATTGAGTCAATTACGAGACTGGCGGAAAAAACAAAAAAAGGGTCTTCAGCGTCTAGTAACCCCTCGACGCCGTGACCACATTTTTTTGAAGCAAATATGTAGAACGTTAATTGAACCGGCCCCTTCCACCAAATAATGGAGGGGCTTTTGCTTCAGTTAGCAACATTCCCCTCTAGGTACCCCATCGTTCTGTATTCCAAAAGCAAGCAGCAGCCCGTTTACACCGCCTTTTCCTCCGAATAAGATCTATCCCAAACTCAGGCCTGGGAAAGCGCCTTTCCAAGAGCTCGGGTATCTCCGAAAAACTTACCGTTACTTGTGGTACTATTCCCCCTATCATCTATAGAGCGAAATCGAACGCAAGATTCCTAAACGATTCTTATTTAGCATAACCTCATTATCGCAGATTGAAATCAGTCTGAATCCCCGTGCTGTCTAGTTCACGTCCTTCGTCTCCAGACGAAGCATCGATAGCCAGGCAATCCACAAGGCTGCTTCAAGCTCCAGTTGGATCGCGATGAATGGAGTCAATGGATATACCAACGGTCCGTTAAAGCCGGAACTTACGTATCCCGAGAAGTATTCCTCCATGAAGTCGATCTTCAATAGCGATATAATAAGGTGCAAAGGGAGGCGTGGATTTATATGGTGAACCGTTATTCTTCATCCGCATTGGGGGAATTCATCAAATCGCGCAGATATCGGCTTCAGCCTGAAGCAGCGGGAATCAAGCCATTTCCCGGCCGAAGGCGTACCCCGGGACTTCGAAGAGAAGAAGTCGCCTATCTCGCCAATGTCAGTGTAACTTACTATACCTGGCTGGAACAGGGTCGAGAGATAAATCCTTCCCCTGATGTTTTGTCCCATATCAGCCAAGCGCTGCAGTTGGACGAGGACGAGCGGAAGCACTTGTTCAACCTAGCAGCACTCGATCCGGTCAGTTTCAGTATGGCATCGAAACTAGAGAAACCCGATGTCGGATTTCTTCAGAATCTTGTGGATCAACTTCGTTATCCTTCTTTCATCGCGAATGAGGTTGCCGATATGATCGTTTGGAATCGGGGAGCAGAGCTTGTTGTGGCGGATTTCGGCCGTCTGCCGGAAAGCGAACGGAACATGGTGACGCTGCTGTTTCTGGATCCGGAGTACCCGAAAAGGCTGGTGAATTGGGAGGAATTCGCCCGATACATGACGGCGTTGATACGAGCAAGCTTCGACCGTTTCAAAGACAATCCGATGTACATGGAACGATTCGAGCGTTTGAAACTAAACAGCGAGGACTTCGTACGTTTGTGGGAGTGGCATGAAATCCGGCAAAAAAGCACTGTTCCGGTTCATTATCGCCTACCTGATGGAGAGAAGTTAGAGTTCACGATCCATTGCGCCGCCGCCATCGACAACGATCCTGGGCTGCACTGGTGCTTCTTCGTTCCGACGCCAGGTTCAGGCACGGAAGAGAGACTCGCGCTGCTGCTGATGCAAGACTCCGAATTGTCACCGCAATCTTAACCTGTTAGTCCCATTAATAGTATGGAGACACTGTGGTTAGCCCCCTCCTGTCCTTGGTATGATACAGACAACTTCAACGACAAGGGGGCTGTATCATGAACTCATATCATTATCAAGGCAAGCTGGCTGTGGTCACTGGCGCTTCCTCCGGGATCGGCGAGTCGTATGCCAAAGAGTTGGCAGCACGAGGCTGCCATGTCGTACTAACTGCACGTTCACAAAATAAGCTCGAGGCGTTAGCCGGTGAAATCAAACGAAAGCACGGCGTGCAGGCGTATGCCCTGCCCAGCGATTTATGCAAAGCAGGTGCCCCGCGCCAACTAGCCGAATCCATGAACGAACTCGGCCTGACGGTCGATATTCTCATCAACAACGCAGGCTTTGGCACGTATGGCCGCTTTGAGGATATGGATCCGGAGCGCGAGCAGGAAGAGATCATGCTGAACACCGCCGCGCTTGTCGACCTAACGCACCATTTTCTGCCCGGCATGCTGGGGCGCAAGGACGGAATCGTCGTAAACGTGGCTTCCATGGCCGCATTCGTGCCTTGCGCTTATTCGGCTGTTTACGGTGCTACCAAGGCATTCGTATTATCTTTCTCCGAAGCGCTATGGGCGGAAACCCGCGGACGAGGTGTCCGCATACTTACCCTGTGCCCGGGTGCGACGGATACGGGCTTCTTCGATGCTGATGAAAGCCGGGACATGGCGGCGGGCAGTGCGCTGTCCACTCCGGAGAACGTAGTTCAAGCCGGATTTCGTGGAATCGACAAAGGAAGCAGTTATATTATCGACGGGCGAAACAACTACATGTCGGCCCAGATGGGCCGTTTTCTTCCCCGACGCAGAGTAGCTTTGATCATGGAACGCATTTCGCGCCCCAAAACACGCTAAGGGGATGCAAACGGTCGAGTTGCTGTCTTGCATAATTGATGAAAGATGAAAGGCGAAGCTAAGTTTCATAGCATTTCAGGACGTTTGCTTCGCCCTATTTGTGATACGGTTCTCCGCGCCTATCTGTAACCGCAAGTTTTAGGGCCATCCTTTTATGGGATGGCCCATTCTTTGATTCGCGTTGATCTCGCCTTTTAGGTTCTTACTTGGATTCGATGCGACCTAACGGATTGGCGCCCTCCTCCAGAGCTTTCCGGGCTACCAGCCAGCTGGAATCGTCGAAATCGAGCGCATCACGAAGGTAAGACCACGTGAGTTGCCGGAGCAATGCAACTCGTTCGGGATTCTCGTCCGTCGTTTCCGCGGCGTTGTACCCGGCAATTCCGCCTAGCGAGTGTTCCGCCCCGAAGAGGGTGAGCAGGCTCTTGCTGCCCGGGCTCAGGAAGTAGGGGTCGGTGAACCAGTCCGGCCCCCGAGTGGATAGTGGGGATTGATCATGATCCCCCGCCACCACAAGGGTCGGCGTCCTCATGTCGGAGAAGCTCGGGTTCATGAATGGGAAGTGCTCTGCCGCGAACGGACTCAAGTCAGCTCCACCAAGGCCAGTCGTGGAGAGCAATGCGCCCGCCTTGATCCGCGAGTCGGACATGTCCTCCCCCGGTTGGCCATGGGCATCGAGGACTCGTGCACCGAGCAGCATGCTCACCGTTTGGCCTCCCCAAGAATGTCCGACTGCGGCGATACGACTCCGGTCAAGACGTCCACTGAGGCCTGGAACGGAAGCTTCAATAAGATCAAGTTGATCAAGGATTTGCTTCAGGTCCTCGACGCGGAAACGCCAGATCAGTGGTGAACGGGGATCGTCAGGAGGAAGATTCAGCGTCCTCGAGTCTAGATGGGTGGGTTGGATGACCACGAAGCCGTGAGCCGCCCAGTAGTCGACTAACGGACCGTAGCCGTCCAAAGACCAGCCAAAGCCGTGTGAGAAAATAATAATAGGCAATCCACTTCCCGTCGCTGGAGCAGATACCCGCACTTGCAGATCCTCACCACGGCCTGGGACTGGCAGCACTACCGGCTTTACCGAGACGACTGGAGAAGAAGTACTTACGTTCATTTTCATAATAAATGTTCCTTTCTTGATCTTCTCAATATCAGTATAGGTTGACACGTCAACCTGAGGCAACTTTAACACATTGAAGTTGACACGTCAACTATGGTATTATATACCCATGAATAAGAGCGAACTGAACGAAGAAGAAATTCAATTATGGTATATGTGGAAAGGCTCCTTTCACAGCATCTTCGGTCGCGTAATTAAAGAGATGTCCGAGCAAACGGGACTATCCGAGGGCGATTATGGAGTATTGGATCGGTTAGACCTCATGGGGGACGGCAGTCTTCGCCAACAGGAACTGGCCGAATCCATGGACTGGGATAAGAGTCGATTGTCACATCATCTGACTAGGATGGAGAAGCGCGGGCTTGTGTTGAGGAAATCAGTGGTCAAAGATCGTGGCGTACAAGTCATCATCACTTCCGCTGGAAAATCAATATTGGATGATGCCCGTCCCGTAGTCGCAAAGGCGATACGCATGCATTTCCTAGATCAATTAACTGATCAGGACATTGAGTCGATTACGAGGCTGGCGGGAAAAACAAAAAAAGGGTCTTCAGCGTCTAGTAATCCCTCGACGCCGTGACCACGTTTTTTGAAGCAACTATGTTGAACGTTAATTACACCAGTCCCTTCCACCAAAACCATGGAGGGGACTTTTGCTGCAGCAGGCATAAGTCCCCCTCTGGGTACACCATCGTATAACGGCAAGTTTTAAGTGGCTGTTTCTCACTGGCTCCTGGCTCTTTATGACTGGAAACATGCGTCTAAAACTTGCCTCTACTTATGATACGGTTCGACTTAATGGTTATATCGGCAAAAATACAAAAGGAGCTTGTCGTCTCGCACAGTTAGAGGCTACAATCCAGCTAACATGCACAGAAGGCCACCGAAGAAATCGGCGGCCTGATCTGTCGGTGATTCAAAGGGAAGCGAGTGATAGGATGCTTCGGAAGCACTTTCACCACTGCTTCCTTCTGCTGATGTCATTTGTTAAACTTATATAGAAACGTGGTTTTCAAACTTCAGCTTCATCGGTTATGCGCCGTTTCGTTCCGCCCCTGCAGATCGGCGACGCATGGATAAAGAAATTATAGCCGGGATGAGCCCAATTGCGACGCCAACTCCGCCAAGCCAGCCAACTGCTGCAAGAGAGATGTTTTCTACAATGAGACCCCCAATTACAGCCCCTACGGCCATACCCAGCTGCACGATAGAATTGTTCAAACTCAGGATGATCCCCGAAGCCTGAGGAGCCATGCCGATTAAATAAACTTGTTGAACCGGCCCTGTCGACCAAGCGAAAAAGGACCATAACATAAGCAAAGGTAACACGAACATGGACGAATGGGAGAACGCAGCCAGTAAAAATAATATTCCGGAGTGAAAGAGCAGGCCTCCAATCATCGTACGGGGGATTCCCCATTTATCTGCACCGTAGCCGCCAACTTGGGAGCCTATGAGACTGGCTATCCCAAACGCAAACAACCCGATGTTTACCATCCCTTCGCTCATCCCCGTAATGTCCAAAAGAAACGGCGTTATATAGGTGTACAAGATCGTATAGCCCAATATCCAGAAAAAACTGATGGAAAGCGCGACAGTGATTCGGGGGCTTTTTAATAAGGCGAGCTGTTCCCGAATTGGAACGGGAGCCTCTCCTTCTGATTTCGGAATCGTCAGCCAAAGGACCAACATCGCGATCAAGCTCAGGGCTCCGACCCCCGTGAAGATGATCTTCCAATCATGTGAGCCCGCAATGATCCTCCCAAGTGGGACCCCTAAAATAAGTGCTAGGTTAAAGCCCAATAAAACCGTGGCGATAGCGCTGCCCTGTTTTTCAGGATGAGATATTTGGGTGGAAATCGTCATGGCGACGACCATAAATACCCCTGTGCTGATCGCCAAAATAATTCTTGCTCCGAGCAGCATACCGTAGCCTGTAGTTGTGACAGTGATCAAGTTGCCTACGAAAAACAATCCCAAAGCCGACAGCATAAGCTTTCTTCTATCCATTTTTGCCGTGAGTGCAATAAGAATCGGGGTGCCGATGGCATAAGCAAGCGAGTAGACTGTAATCAACTGTCCGGCCGCCGCTACCGACACTCCAATATCACTTGCAAGCATATCCAAAATGCCTGCAATCACGAACTCCGAAGTACCGACTAAAAAACTGACAATGGCCAGAACATAAATTTTCCATGAGTTTCTCATCTATTTCTCCTCTTTTCATTTCAACAGATCTAAATCTATAGAAGCCATATTTAAAAAAATAATGCTCAATTCGCCGACTTCACGGCTCAACCAAACCTCCTCGTTCCAAGCGTTCGTACTCTGCTTTAAACGTTATGGTCGGACGTCTGACGGGCGAGCTCCTTACGAACCATCGGCGCTACTTTGGTACCGAGAAGCTCAATCGTCCGAAGCAAGTCGCGATGCGGCAATGAACTGAAATCGTTGTACATCATGAATCGGGTCAAGCCTAGGTTCTTATGCAGCAGCACGATCTTCTCTGCGACATATTCGGGATCTCCGACATAAAGAGCGCCGCGAAGGCTGCGGGCTGAATCGTATGAGTCGCGTGTATAACGAGGCCAGCCTCGTTCCCGGCCAATCCGGTTCATTTTGTCGGCCATGACAGGATAATACCGTTCGGCCGCCTCTTGTGTCGTATCCGAAATAAAGCCATGCGAATGCGTAGCAATTTGCAGCTTATTCGGATCGTGACCGGCCTTCACAGCGGCTGTTTTATAAAGCTCCACCAAGGGTGCAAATCTCTGCGGCTCTCCGCCCAGGATAGAGAAGGCAATCGGAAGCCCTAGCAAACCGGCCCGAACAGCCGATTCCGGGCTGCCTCCCGTACCGATCCAGATAGGCAAAGGCTCCTGCTGTGCACGAGGATAGATTCCCATGTCGTCAATCGCCGGGCGATGACCGCCGCGCCAGGTCACCTTTTCGGAGGCGCGAATCTTTAACAGCAGTTCCAGTTTCTTCTTCATACAATTCCTCGTAATCTTTCAGATCATAGCCGAATAGCGGGAACGATTCGATGAACGAACCCCGTCCGGCCATAATCTCCGCTCGCCCGTTCGACAGACCGTCCAGCGTTGCAAAGTCCTGATATACCCGCACCGGATCGTCCGAAGATAGCACCGTAACCGCGCTCGAGAGCCGGATCCGCTTCGTTGTAGCGGCAGCGGCAGCCAGAATGACGGCTGGCGAAGAGCTTGTGTATTCGATGCGATGATGCTCGCCAATGGCATAGACGTCAAGGCCGACTTGATCTGCTAATTGCATCTCTTCGATCGCCTGGCGCAGCCTCTCAGCATGCGAGACATCGCCATTTCCGGGATTTGCATGGAGAAAGGTGCTCATTCCAATCTCCATCGTCTTCGTTTGACCGCTCATAGTCATTCTCTCCTCCTCAATAAAACTACATTTAAGTATATGCCTTTTCACTTCCACTGTTCTAGATATATAGAAATGACTTTTAAAAAAATTACGCCAACAAAAAGGGCGCAAATTTTTCTGCTATTTCTCGATTGACGTTATAGTGAATAAACGATCCATTCTTGCGAGAATCAATCAAGCCAGAGTCCGTCAATTGCTTCAAATGATGCGATAGCGTCGAGCCTGCAACCGATTCAAGCCTTTCACCGACAGCGGTGAAGCATAAATTGCTCTCTTTCGCGAGTAGTAAAGCGATTTTCAGCCGGGTTGGTTCCCCCAAAGCTTTATATACTTTAACCGCTTGCCCGATATCTTCTTGATTTTCTCCCATAATGATCACCTCCCCCCCTCTCTTCCGCAGTTCTATAACTATCGAAACCAATATTAGCACCGCCCCGTTCAAAAGTAAAGGGCAACATTGATTTTGCGCCCCGATCAAGAATATCAGCCAACAGGCGGCGGCCGCCAAATTATTTATGGAAAAAGGCTATGAAAACACGACTGTGCAGGAGATTGCGAGTCTTGCGGGTGTGACGGAGCGGACCTTTTTCCGGCAGTTCAAGGACAAGTCGGACGTGCTTTTTGACACGAACAATGAGCAGCTGCTCACCGTTTATGAGCTGTATGAGAACTCGTTTTGTTGCGTGGATTGAAACACCAAAAATTTAGCTACTTATGGTAGTGCCGTTACTTATGATATGGTTCCCTGCGCTTTCTGTAACGGCAAGTTTTAAATTTACACTTTAAATATCACGTTTCATGGTTAGATTTACATCGGGTCTGAAAATCCGCCTTGCCCTTTAACACATCCTTTAAGAATGTTTTTGATGCTTCCAATTTTGCTTCCAGCTCTTGAATATGTTCAATTTTATACTTCACCAATGCTTCCTTCTCCGTATGGGAACTCTCATTTATGAGTAAAATTAATTCCTGAATCGTAAAACCCAGCGTGAGCAGCATTCTCAAATCCTGCAAATATTTAACCACTTCTTCATCATATACGCGGTAATTGTTTTCATCCCTTGATATAAACTGCTCCGGGATCAACTGTTTGCGTTCATAGAATCGCAAGGTGGATATGGGTAGCTCCGTCAGTCTGGATACTTCATTCGCTTTCATAACCTATTCCCTTCTGCATTTAGAATAATTGATTTTTGCTATAAACCAAGGTTCATAGTTTATATTAACAACATGATAACCAGTGACATCACTACTGTCAAAACAACTGGTCACATCAAAAGGAGAGATATCATGCTGGAACATATCCAAAATAACGATTTTGTCAACATTATTACTAGCCGGCGCTCCATACGACTTTACGATGAAGACGTCAAAATTTCACAGGAAGAATTGCACGCTATCATTCAAGAAGCAAGTTTAGCGCCTTCTTCCGCAAATATGCAGCCATGGCGCGTTATCGTCGTTCATTCCCCTGAAGGGAAAAACAAACTTCGGCCTCTTGTACAGTTCAATACACGACAAAATGATACATCCGCGGCGATGCTCATTATTTTGGGTGATACTCAGAGTGAGTTATATGTAGAGGAGATTTATAATACTGCTGTGGAACAAGGGAAAATGCCTAAGGATGTACGCGACAAGCAGGTCTCACAAATTATGAGTATGTATCCTCAAATACCTAGAGAATTAAAAGCCGAAATTGCCAAAATTGATGCAAGTTTATTTGCCATGCAACTAATGCTGGTAGCCCGTGCGCATGGGTATGACACCAATCCTATGGCAGGCTTTGAACGTGATAAGGTTGTTAGCACATTTGATCTGGACGACGAAAGGTATGTACCGGTCATGATCCTCTCCATCGGAAAAGCGAAAGACAAGGGCCATGAATCTGTGCGCTTGCATAGTGAACAAATTACTTTTTGGCGCTAGTAGGAATTTGCATTCCCCATTAGACAGAGAAAGCCGGACCAGTTACCGGTCGGGCTTTCTCTACTGTATGTCGAAGGGTTCACATGCTCGACAACTGCTCCGATACAAATACGTGCCACGTAAGCAATTCCACAAAAAGCTTGCCGTTATTTATGATACGGTTCACCGCGTTGTCTATAGCGACAAGTTTCTATAAAAATGTGTTATCCTTTGATATAAGCTGCTAAAGGAAGTATGGGAGTTCTCCCTTGCATGGGTGATCCTTCGAGCGATCTTGTGATGGACTGGAACTTTTTGGCGATGTTAGCCGCGAGATATCCCTGAAGCCCACAAACATTCAGGTGGTGATTGATCTATGACTGTTACTAACAACAAAGCAAAAGCAATGGGAGCGTTTCTCAAATCGCGCAGGGAACGTCTTACACCGAAGGATGCGGGCCTGGAGTTCGCGAGCGGGCAACGGAAGACACCTGGACTACGGCGTGAGGAAGTCGCCGTACTTGCAGGCGTAAGCGTCACCTACTATACGTGGCTGGAACAAGGACGGGATTTGACCCCGTCCAGAGAAGTGATCGACAGCATCGCCCAAGCACTGCGATTATCTTCGGCCGAGAAAAGTCACTTATATCAGTTATGGAATCCTCATACATCCGAAGCACCTCTAGCGGCTTCAGCCGTCGTGGATCCGCAGATGCAGAAGATTATAGATCAGTTGACTTACCCTTCTCATATCACCAATGAGAGGAGCGAAGTACTCGCATGGAACAAGGCCGCCCAAGAGATGTTTGCCGACTTCGCTTCTATTCCTGTGCATGAACGTTATTTCATTCGGTTGTTGTTTGAAGATACGGAAGTTCGCCATCGCATTGTGAATATAGAAGAATTCGCGAGTTACTCGGTGGCCGTGTTCCGAACTTACTACGACAAACACCGTGATGATCCTTGGTTTGAGGAGACAGTAGAGAAGCTTATCCGGAACAGCGCCGAGTTCGAAAGAATTTGGAGCCAGTACGACATTCAACTCAAAAAAGTAAACCGGATTATTTTACAACACCCCGGCGTCCATCAACCTGTTCCCTATGATATCCATTCGCTGGTGAATCTGTCCGACCGCCCGGATATTCACATCTGCATTTACACACCGGTTATAGAGGATCCGGATGCTGACCGTTAATATTTTTACTAGTAAAAGCGTTGTGTGGTTGCCTCAATAAGGATCGATTAGAATAGGCTCATATTCGAATGATCCTAAACCAGAAATGAGGGAGCCCTATGCTGCAACAAAGAAAACTAGGAAACGAAGGACTCGAAGTGTCCGCCATCAGCTTCGGAACGATGATGATGCCTGATAACGATGAATCCGTACGTACCATTCAAGGAGCACTGGATTTGGGTGTGACGATGTTCGATACGGCCGACCTTTATGGGACGGAATTCCCGCTCGGGCGGTTCGGGGGAAATGAGAAGCTCGTCGGACGTGCGCTTAAAGGCCGGCGCGATGAGGCCGTTATCGCCACCAAATTCGGAATTACGCACGGTCAAGGTCCGAAAGGAGATCCCGCCTACATCAAGAAGTCCGTTGATGCCAGCCTGTATAGCCTGGGACTGGATTACATTGATCTCTATTATCAGCATCGCCCCGACCCCAACACCCCCATCGAAGAAACGGTCGGCACGATGGCTGACCTCGTTAAGCAAGGAAAGATCCGATACATCGGATTATCGGAGGCGCCGGCCGATATTATCCGAAGGGCTCATGCGGTGCATCCGATTACAGCAGTCGAAACAGAATATTCACTTTGGAGCAGGGAAGTGGAGGATGAAGTCCTCCCGGTTTTAAAGGAACTGCGTATCGGTCTTGTCCCTTATAGCCCGCTTGGCCGCGGCTTCCTGACCGGCCAGATCAAGAAATTCGAGGATTTGCCGGAAGACGACTATCGGCGCTATTACCCACGGTTCCAGGGCGAGAACTTCGCAAAGAACGTTGAAGTCGTCTCTCTGATCGAGAGAATGGCCTCCCAAAAAGGCTGCACCCCCGCCCAATTGAGTCTAGCCTGGCTCCTGGCGCAAGGAGAGCAGATTATTCCGATTCCAGGAACGAAACGATTGGACCGCATGAAGGAGAACCTTGGAGCACTGCAAGTGACGCTATCAGCCGACGATCTGGCGGAGATTGAACGTATATCCCCCAAGGGCGTGGCCGCAGGCAGCCGCTTCGGCGCCCTCTGACAAGACATCCGACTCTTCTACATCAGAGTAGCTTGAATCCACCTTCCCTCATTTCCCCTGGAGCCGTGGAAACCGAGTTGTACGATACCATCACAGATAACTCGATTTATCCTGTGTTGAAAAAATTGGGTAGCCAGGAATGGAACCAGCTTGACCCTAACGACATTGCCAACACCATATGGTTTGCAATCAAGCAGACGCCAGGATAGTTAGGCCAGCGCAATGGAACTGACAAGATTCAAAGTATTCATCCAGGTTAAGCACGCTGAAAATATGGCATGCACCGCAAGAATCGGCAACTACCCTCCGATGGATGGCCCTTCCCTATCTAGGCTACATTTTTTGCTTCTCCAATAAACTTAGCTCTTCTTCAATCCGATTTACGTCAATGCGCTCGAACAAAAGTTCTAACTTTTGAACTTGTAAGTCAGCTGGCACAAAAATCAACTGCCAACTCGGTCTTTCAAGCGTAAGGAACGTTCTAATTTTTTCACAAGAGAAGGGAATAAAGGGGCTGAGCAAATTTGCGAGATTGGCAATAATCTGTACACATGAATTTAGTGTTACTCCACATGCCTCTCGATTTTCCTTAATTTGCACCCATGGTTTTTGTTCATCAAAATATTTGTTTGCTTGACGAACGTAAGTAAAAATCAACTCAATCGCTTCTTTTAGACGGCCTTCTTCAATTAGCGCTCCAGAATCTCGATACAAATCTTCAGTTGCCCTTTTCCATTCCTCACTAAGTTCTCCTGAAGGAATACGTCCTCCAAAGGATTTGTCGATAAAGGCCAATGTTCGATTAACAAAATTTCCGAACGCACCAAGCAGCTCCCCATTGTGACTGTGAATGAATTCCCTCCATGAAAAATCAGTGTCGCGTTTCTCTGGTCCATTTGCAATCAGAAAGTAACGAATGGAGTCCGGTTGGTACCTTTGTATAATGTCCGGCACCCAGACTGCCCAGTTACGGCTTGTTGAGAACTTTTTTCCTTCTAGTGTCATGTACTCGCACGATATAATTCGATCCGGTAAATGTAGCCCCCCCACTCCCAAGAGCACAGCAGGCCAAATAAGTGTGTGAAAAGGTATATTATCCTTTCCATGAACATAATACGCGGTTAGGCTTTTCTCATCATCCAGCCAAAAGGATTCCCAACTACCGCCTGTCTGACTTGCCCATTGTTTGCTTGCAGACAGGTAGCCGCTAACGGCTTCAACCCAGACATAGATTTTCTTTTCGCCGAATCCTTCAACCGGAACTTCAACACCCCATGTTAGATCTCTAGTCGCCGCACGATCTTGAAGCCCCTCGTCTAAGTACCTCCGAGTCAAAAGAACAGCATTTTCTTTCCATCCCTGAGCCTTTTCTGCGTATTTGGTCAATTCAGCTTGAAACCCGGACAGCGCAAGATAAAAATGCTCCGTTGGCCGCTCGATAGGAGGATTTCCACAAATTTTGCATGTCTTATCTGACAAGTCCGCTGGATCAAGCAATGTTGAACAATAGTCACATTGATCACCTCGCGCTTGATTACCACAAACGGGGCAATTCCCTTCAACGTATCGATCCGGTAAGAATCTTTGATCTGTTTCACAATACGTCTGAAGAACAGTTTTTTTATACAGATGACCATTTTCCAGAAGCTTCAAAAACAAATCTTGGACTACACGATGATGAAATTCTTGATCGGTGCGTGTGTACAAATCATAAGTGAATCCCAAGCGATTAAAGCATTCGAGAAATTCCTGATGGTACCGATCTGCAATATCACCTGGCGATACTCCCTCCTGAATAGCCTGAACTGCCACAGGAGTTCCATGACAATCACTCCCTGACACGTATAAAACATCATCTCCCTTTGCACGGAAATAGCGTGCCACTACATCCCCCGGTAATAAACTTGCCAATCGTCCCAGATGCAATGAACCATTAGCATACGGCCATGCCCCACCAATAAATACTCTCGCCATGAGATTCCCTCCCTCATTTTTGACACACAAAAAAACCCTCATCCCAAAGGGACGAGAGTTGTGCTCACGTGGTACCACCCAATTTTATCAAATGCCTTACGACATTCACCTCTTCAGGTACGACGCTATTCGCGTTTATACCCTAGCACAGTAACGGATGCGGGTTCCGGCGCAGCCTACAACCACATGGGGTTTCGATGCGCAGCTCTGAGACCATGTTCCCTAAGCTATTCTTTACTCCTTTTCAGCTACCGGAGCTCTCTGTAAAAAGACGTCGCCAAGGTACTCTTTCTCTTCTTAGCTTTTTAGGTTATTCAAGTTACTGGAAATTATAATGAACGCCATTCCCAAAGTCAAGGTTATTATTCCGTCTGCTCTTGATGTGCCGCGCAAAGGCACTCCAATTGAAACTTCTCAATCTCTGTCAGCATCGAATTTATTAGGCATTCTCCGCCGTAATGGGATTAACTGCAAAGAGGGAATGAATGTTGCCTTCTGGATCTGCAAAGAAGCCCGTAGTGTGCCCCCAGGACATCACCTTCGGCTCTGCTATCCCTGTAGCCCCTTTGGAAACAAAATCATCATACAACGCGTAGACATCCTCAGGAGAATCACATTCGAAGTTAAGCTCAAAGGCTTGCCCTTTACGCTCTTCTCCATAAGAATGGTGACCGTTTGTGTTATCTGCCATTAATGGTGCCGAGAAAATGGCAAGACGAACACCATTATTCTCAAATTCTGTGTAATGTTCTTCTTCAATAATAACCTTAAATCCCAGGATATCACGATAAAAGCCAGTCAATTTAGGAACATCAAGCGCCAAAACAGTGATTCCTTCTAATTTTACTCTCATGCCCATACCTCCACCTCTAACATAAATTCAATAAAGTTATATAATCATCGGATATCATATACCTTAGCACATAAAAAAATCCTGATCGACGAGATATTAGATTTAGACGGTGATGAAGAACTCATTGTTTTCCTAGACGCTGTTGGATAAAACGAAAATAGTTAAAAGGCCTTATTTGGCGGAAGCTTGCGTATGCAGATTAAATCCCTTCACCATGAGCCAAATCGGTAAAACAATTTCGAATATCGCTCCAGGGATGTAAAGAACCGCTCCGAGATCTAGGCCGGCTATGGACAGAGAACTGCTTGCTAACAGGCCCGTATACCCAATCAAGCCGATCATGGACAACCATCGTGGAACCAGTCTCGATCGATAGAGGATATAACAAAATAACAAGCTGCCTAAACTCAGCACAAGCATGGCCATATTGAATAGCAAATAATGGGCCTCTACTGTTAAATTCCCTAACATTTGCAGGTATGAATCACCGGAACCGGGAGCTCCTGCGGATATAGACGGCTTACTTAACGCGAGAAGGATAAGCGGACCGATTAAACTTAACATTAACAATGCCGACTCCATAACCCGAGAAGCGAAGTACCCAAACGCAAACGCCTCATGATATTTCTTTAACGTCGGCTGCAGCAACATGGCAATCCCCACAACCGCTATGGCGTTAATTAGCTCCAAGAACCATCCTGCAAACATGCTCATTCGATCGGAATCCACACGGACTAGCAAGTCCGTTCGATGCAAAATAGGATCCAAGATCCCGCTCCCCACCAAGAATGCTCCCGTCGACAATAAAAATAATGCCCCCACCACGCTCTCCATTTTTCTCATGCCTGATCTCCTCTCCTAGCTAATTAACAGTAGTATAGCTCGAAGAGGATCGAGCCTGTAGACACTTTAGTGTGGTTTTGGAGTGTTCATATCAAATTGAGTTCACGGGCGCGAGCGATCGCTTCCGTGCGTCGTTGAACGTGGAGCTTCTCAAAAATCCTTCGATTATGGCCTTTCACCGTATCCAATGCCAAGAAGAGCTTCTCGGCGATTTCCCTATTGGAGAGTCCCTGGGCGATGAGCTTCAGTACTTCGATTTCCCGTTGGCTAAGCGGCTCGATCCGGTTGCCTTTTATTCCGAATTCGAGGACGCGGCGCACGCGCTCCAGACCCATTTGAGCTTCTTTGATTGCCGGGTGCGGCAG
>DJTQ01000168.1 GCA_002439285.1 Paenibacillaceae bacterium UBA6304 | reverse complement strand
AGAACATCTATAAATTCAATTTACCGGGACAGCTATCTGAAGCTAACGGTTATAAGGTAAATGAGTTGAAGGATGGTTCACGGGTCGTCGTAGTGAGACCGCCCTTCGCAGAGTCATGGGCGTTCTTCGTCAGAAAGTTTGATGTGAAGAGCGCTAGCCTTGATGGGTTGATTCAAGGGAATAACTCCGATTTACCGGTCGAACTGCTGAAATATTTGATGAAGGGAAGCCGCATCACATCGATCACGGGTTCTCAAGGATCTGGCAAAACAACGTTGCTCATGGCCCTGGTCAAGCATATTTATCCTTCTTATACCTTACGGGTACAAGAGATGTCGTTTGAACTTCATTTGCGGAGAATCTATTCCTCGAGAAACATTTTGACCTTTCGGGAAACGGAGTATGTGTCGGGACAAGCCGGGTTGGATTTACAGAAAAAAACGGATGGTACCGTCAATATTCTTGGAGAGGTAGCGACGGATGAAGTTGCGGCCTGGATGATTCAGATGGCTCAAGTGGCAAGTTTGTTTACGCTGTTTACCCATCACGCAAAAACGTTCCGTGATCTTATCGAGTCGCTGCGGAATTCTTTGTTGAAAACAGGGGTGTTCCGGGATGAAAAGATCGCCGAGTACCAGGTAGCCGGCGTGTTGGATTTTGATATTCATCTTTGCAAGGACCATGCAGGGAACAGGTACATAGAACGGATTACGGAGTGCTGCCGCATGAATGAAAGTTATGTGGAGAGAGCGATTGTTGAGTACCGTAACGGAGATTATGTAGCCATAAACCCGATTTCTCCGTTGATGCGAGAGAAAATGGCCCAAGAAATGTTACCGACAGATGCCGCGGCTTTTGAGAAATTTGCAGATAAGTATTGGAGGGAGGCCCTTGGAGCTTAAGTCGGTTCTCATGATCGTTGTCGTCCTGTCCTTATGCTGTTTTGTACTCCTGTTTGGATGGGGCAAGCTTATATCCAAGCGGGAAGAGGAGCATGGGATATTCCTCGCCAATGACGGAAATTCGGTCTCCCGGTGGATTCGAATCGGATTATCGGCTCTGTTTCTGAAGTCTTACGCATTGTTTATGAAGCTGCCGCCGCTGCGTTATTATGTGTTGAAAGTCCGATATCGCTTGTCGGTTGTCCAGATTTACGACGAATTTAGTTTAAGACGGCAAACGATGAAGTTCGTTTTCCTGATTGCGGGAACATTCATAACGGTGATCGGCTTACTGACGGTGATGAATCCGAGCTTGTTATTTTTTCTATCATTGCTTATCGCGGCAGTGGTCATTCAAGGGCTGATCCTGGACGGTTATGTCAATCGGCTGGAAACGAAGCTTCTGGAGCAAATGCTGGATTTATTCAGCTCCGTCAGGCTAGCCTATCACAGGCATGGTATGGTTAGCGATGCTATTGAAGAATCGGTTGAATCCGTTGGGGAAGAGGTCGCTCTGCATGCCAATAGGATTCATGAAGCTTTAACAGATGTAAACCCCGACGAAGCTCTGGAGAAATATTATGAAACGGCGCCAAATCGCTTTTTGAAGGCTTTTGCGGGTATATCGCGAATGATCATGGAATTTGGGGACCGCAAAAGGGACAAGGGTTCGCTCTATTTGCGGGGTTTGACCAGTCTAACGGGTGAAATACAACTGGATCTGATCCGCCGGGGCAAACTGGATTATTTGCTAAAGGGCTTGAATTTGATTGCCTTGGTGCCGATTTTTTTTACCAAGCCGATTGAGCTTTGGGCGCGAAGAAACTTTCCGCTAATGGATCACTTCTATTTGAGTAAGACCGGTGTAATGACCAAAATCGGTATTTTTCTAATCATTCTTATTTGCTATATGCTGCTTCAGAAGCTGAAGAGCGAGGAAGAAAGTGTTTATCGGGCCGGCAAAGACCGGTTTGCGTGGGAAATTGCATTGAGGAAATGGAGGCTCGTACGGAAATGTTCGGACTGGTTCACTCCAAGGCCTAAGTCCGCCGCTTATGAGCGGATTCTAAGATTGCTCAAAGATAGTAACCATCATCTAAATGTAGAGTCCTTACAAATCAGGCGACTTGTCCTATTTCTGATCTGTGTGATTGTTATGGCGGGTACGTTTTCTTATCTCCATTTGCAGAACCGAACATGGATTCTGAATGAGCCGCCATCAAGCTATGTGTTCTTTGGAACCCTATCTCAGGATGATGCTAAAGAAGCAACTGAAATCGTCGATAGGGACAAGCGAATTATGACGGAGACCGGGATGAATCGGGAACTTGAATATGACAAGGTTGCAACATCCGTCTCCAAGTCATGGGCTGAAGAAGGATTACAGCCGGACGACCATAATTTCAATGCGACGGTAGAGCGGGTCATGGGGAAGGTGGAACGCTGGAATGCGGAGTATCTGAAATGGTGGGAGCTTCTCGTATCGCTGGTTGCCGGATGGATCGGGTATTATGTTCCGGTCTGGACGCTGATGTTTCAACGAAAGATGTCACTTATGGATATGAGACAAGAGGTGTACCAGTTCCAAACGATGATCTCCATTCTGCGGGAACTGGAACGGATTTCGGTTGAGGAAATTCTGGAGTGGCTGCATTCGTATGCTGTCATCTTCAAAATTCCACTTCAGAAATGCCTACTCCACTACGGCCACGGCGGTGAAGATGCTCTGCGGCAAATGAAAGAAGAAGCCGGGTTGGACGAATTCCGTCAGCTGGCCGACAAACTTCTTCTTGCTGCGGAGAAAATCGCGATTTACAACGCCTTCGATGAACTTGAGAGCGAGATGGCATACCATTTTGAGCGGAGACGGCTGGATTATGAGAAATCGCTGGATACGAAAGCGGGGATCGGGCGGATGATCGGTTTTGCACCGATGTATTGTCTCGTGTTTGCCTATTTGGTCGTTCCGCTGATCTGGATGAGCTTTGAGCAGATGGGCATTTATTTTGAACAAATTCAACATATCTAATAAGGAGGAAGTAAATCTATGAATAATGCATCATCAGCACTTAAGGTGGCGGCGGGGATCTTTTTGACGATCGCTTTGATTACTATTGTCGTAATCCTGTTTGTTTCAGCCCAAGAAGCAACAAAAACAGCTCAAAACAATTTCTCTGATATTCAAACGGAGCTCTCGCAGGCTTCTTTTACGGTTTATGATGAAACAACAATCAGTGGATCCCAGGTAACGAATGCTTTAAGAAAATTTAAGGACCGGGATGAGTTCGGAATACAAGTCAAAACGGGAAAGAACAGTTTAGGCCAATGGTACGGAGACGTTCTCAAAATCAACGGCACCCTGACGAACGAAGAATACGGTTCAGTGAGCGGCACCAGTTTGGCGGATATCGGCAACACATGGAATGAGAAGCTTAATGAATACGTGAATCCGAGCGGGAAATTCAAAGCCAAGGTGATCAAAGATAACTCCAACGTTGTACGGGGATTGGTTTTTACTCAGACAACGGTAATACCGTAATCCGGAGAGTGAAGGGACGTGTTGAACAGTCTGAAAACTCTGCTATGGTTTTGCACAGCTGTTTCGTTAAGTCTTGGGGCTGTTTTGCTTACCCTAGATCATAACCGGCGTTATGATGAGATTCTGGATACCCTCGTTCCTATTATTCATACGCAAACGCGAAGCGTAGCCATATCGGAAACTGAATACAATCCAGAGAATTCCGCTTTTGATCTTTATCCGGGGTTAGATATATTGTACGGTTTGCGGAGCTGGGAGCTGGAGGAGACGGAAATCTCCATCAAGGGTAAGGTAATTCCGTATGTAGCCGAATATGGATTATCTCCAGCCGGGCCCTATGATCGAGATCTTGGATTTGCCTTAACTCTATTGGACTTGAATGGAGATTACAGGGGAGTCTCCCTGGTTGATGCGTATGGTCGTTTGGCTAAGCTGTCTTTTTACCTAAACTGAAGGGGGCGGAATATGGGCAATGCTTTATCAAAGATCGCGGCAGCTTTGCTGGCGGTAATTCTGATATTTCTGTTCCCCGCCGTCCAGTCTGCTCAACGGGAGGAGGATCTCCGGGTACTGTCGGCTCATAACTCGTTAGTCCAATTTACGGATGCCGTACGAAGCAAGGGATATATCTCACCGGAGATGTACGAGGATTTCACCCGCGAACTGGAGATTACAGGCGCGGTCTATGATATTGATTTGGAACACCGCCATAAGAAATATCATCCCGAATACGGCGACCCGGCGGATCCGGCAACATTCAAAGGTGAATTCAGTGTGGTTTATGATGCGAATTATTCTTCAAGTATGTTTCAGGTGATGTTTCCCTCGTCACTAGCCGGGAATGACCCGGACTTACGAAGATATAAACTTGAAGTCGGTGATTATCTTAACGTGACGTTGATCAAAGTGTCCCGGTCTCCGTTTGATATATTATCCGGTTTTGTCTTCGGCTTGGTTCCCGGAAGCGACCGCACGCAACGTATGTCCTACGGAGGTATGGTATTGAATGAAGATTACTGATTGGGCCATCATTTTTGTATTGATCGTAGGTCCGATGTTATGGATTTCCGGTTGGGATGCGGAACAGCTTAGAGAAACAAATCGGCTCCAACTCCGGTATACCGCGGCTTTAAGAACGGCTGCCCAGGATGCGGGGGTTATGCTGAACCGAAATGAGTTGCAATCCTACGAATCGGGCTACGGATCATCAAAATTCATGCGGGCCGACAAGGAAGCAGCTTTGACGGCACTAAAGAATACATTGGCACTGAACTTTAATTTAACCGATGATACGTTGGCCATGCAGGCTTTTATGAAGTATATTCCTGCAGTAGTAGTAATTGATTACGACGGATACTTCATTTATGCCATGGAAGAACGGGCAGGCGACGACGGTTATCCCGTCGCCGAACATCGCTGGCGCCCCAAAAAACCATTTGTATATCAGGATGCTGATGGCAATAGTCTATCATTTACACTGGATCAACAGGTTACAGTTATTAATCCCGTCTCGGGAGAACTGGCAACAGGCTTGCGGGAGTCCATTGGGGCATCGCTTAACATTCCGCTTCTTCAAGATGCAGAAACCTTCGAACAGGTGCGACGGTCGGTGATCGTCCGTAGTATTGAAGATGACTTAGGGGATATCATTAACCGGCATAATGAATTTATCCGGAAACTGGGTGTGCAGTACAGGTTCACCCTTCCGGTCATTTCGCAGGAGGAATGGAATAACACCATCGATGACGTAGGCGTGCTCGTTTTCTTGCAAGGAATTCCTGTCGGGAATAAGTACTATAACAATTATGCGCTTGGTGGAGGTCGACTGGTCAAAAACCGGCCAATTTATGGCGGTACACATCCGGAAACCGGAATCCAATATGTCTCTACCGACATTTGCCCGCTCCCGTTTCACCCGGTAGAGGTATTCGCAAATGCCAAAGATGCGGCGGCCTCCGGATATTTCGAAACAGACTGCACGCAGGGAGTACCATGATTCTTTAAGATTTACGATGGGATTCTCCCGCTTACATTTATAATCATTTGAACTAGAGTGGTTACGGGGTTTTCCCTCATATGCTAAAATTCGCATATAAGCTAAACTATATAAGTTGATATAGAATACGTTGCTGGCAAGGTAGTAAAATGATTCCGATATCGTAGGAACATTTTACGTACTTGTTCTTAACACATTTCAATAGTTCATCTTATATAGAAGAATTACCTGAAAGGAACGTGGAGTAAGGATGAATGCAAATGAGGGCCGGTATTCCCGACAACAATTGTTTCAACCCATAGGGCCTGAAGGGCAGCAAAAGCTTGCGGATTCATCCGTTCTGATTATCGGAGCGGGAGCATTGGGCACGGGGATCGCAGAAACCCTGGCCCGTGCAGGCGTTGGTCGCCTGGTTATAGCGGATCGCGATTATGTGGAATGGAGCAATTTACAGAGACAGCAGCTTTATACGGAAGCCGATGCGTTGGACAGGCTGCCGAAAGCCGTGGCGGCGGCACAACGTCTTCGCGACGTGAACAGTGAAATTATTATCGAAACCCATGTTGTAGATGTAACCTTCGAGGAGATCGAAGAGCTGATCAATGGTGTAAATTTGGTCATGGATGCAACGGATAATTTTGACACCCGGCTCCTGATCAACGATATATCGCAAAAACACGGAATACCTTGGATATATGGAGGATGCGTGGGCAGCTACGGCATGACTTTTACCATCCTTCCGGGACAGACGCCATGTTTGAATTGCTTATTGGGAACTATTCCGCTCGGGGGAGATACTTGTGATACCGTAGGCGTCATTCCGCCAGCCGTGCAAATCGTCGTAGCTCATCAGACAACGGAAGCGTTTAAGCTGCTGACAGGACATCCGGAAGCGCTTCGAGGTACTTTACTGACCTTCGATGTTTGGCGAAATGAACAGTCTTCGGTCAAAGTAGGCTCTGCCAAGCGGGAGGATTGTTTATCTTGCGGGGAGCACCGGACCTATCCCTTTTTGACTGCAGCAAGCACGCGCAAATCGGAAGTGTTGTGCGGAAGAGATACCGTTCAGATCCGTCCTGCCTTCAAACGGAAACTGCCATTGGCTGAAATAGCCTCCAGACTAGAACGATTGATGGAGGGGCGGGTTGAGCGCAATCCATTTTTGGTCTCCTTCACGATCGGAGATCGGCGAATGGTCTTATTTGAAGACGGGAGAGCGCTTATCCACGGAACGAAAAATACGGCGGAAGCCAAAGCGATCTATGATCGGTACATGGGTTAATCCTTTCCTCCCTGCTTGATGCCGGATATAATTGGCAAACCATTCACGCTTCTTGCGGAATGGTTTGTTTTTATTTTGACCATCTTAAGAATAAAGCGGGTTCGGACTAAAGGGCAGAGGCGGGAAAACTCATGAAAGACAGTGTGCTGCTGATGCAGAAGAATGAACTTTCCGGTATCCATAGGCAGTTGCTATTGGAACAGACCGGATTCGATGTGCGCCGGTGTTACGGAATAGAGGATACAGCCGCAGAGGTGGAGGCGGAAATGCCTGGCATTTTGCTGCTCAGCTTGGAATCTGAAGGACGGCATGTATACGAATTGCTGGAAAGATTGGGGGAGAGCCTTCCTTTTCCCGTCATGGTAATCTTGCGGGAGTGGAATACAAGGGAGATGGTAAATGCTCTTGAGGCCGGTGCCAACGACGTTGTTGAACAGACGGTGCCGCAGGAGGAACTTGCGGCAAGGATTCGCAGTTTAGTGAGACTTTTCCGCCGTTTTGCCGACGGTTACTTAACCGAGCTAAGTTACGAGGATCTTATCATCGAATTAAAGGGACGCAGAGCGTATCGGGGCGATGAACTGATCAAGCTAACGCCGAAGGAGTTTGATTTGCTGCGGTATTTGGTGAAGAGAGCGGAGCAGGTATGCCATAGGGAAGCGATTTTGCAGGAGGTTTGGGGATTCGATTTCTCTACGGGAACGAATGTCGTGGATGTATATATCCGTCATCTGCGGAAAAAGATTGACAAGGGTAGACCGCGTAAACTGATTCATACGGTCCGTGGGACAGGTTACATCATTCAGTGATCCGGACAAAAAAATAACCCGATAGAGAGGCTATCGGGTTATTTTTCTATTATTTAATGAGTTGAAACAAAACAAGTTTATGACGTAAATCAATTTAAAAGACTACAGGACGCGGCGTGCTTTCAAGTAAGTTCTTTTCCAGTTACCGGAGTTCAGATTGGAGACCGTTACTCCCGGTTTGCCGTAGGTATGCAAGATTTTGCCGTTGCCCATGTAAACAGCTACATGCGTTACATTTTTGCCGTTAGCTCGACTGCCGCTCGAGAAGAATACGAGATCGCCCGCTTTCAAATTCGATTTGGAAACGGCACGTCCAACTTTAGATTGGGCGACAGAAGTCCGCGGTAGAGTCACACCGTACTTTTTAAAGATGCGTTTCATAAAGGAAGAACAATCGAATACTCTTGTAGTTGAAGTCGATGCGCCGAATTTATAAGGCGTGCCCATGTATTTTTTACCGTAGTTTACGACTTGAGTTCCTTTCGATGTTGCTACACTTTCTGCTGCTTGGGCCGGTGCAGCTCCAGCGCCGCTGGCGAGCAGGGAGCTGAATCCGATAGTTGAGACAAGACCTACCGTCAATACTTTTTGGAATAGGCTGTGCATTTTCATGTTGTAGTACCTCCAAAGTTCTTGTTTTTGTTGACCGGTTCGAAATGAAGTATAACAGGTTTAAAACCTCCGAAATTATGGTAGACAGTGCTTAATCGCTTGCTAGGTATGGGTTTAACCCCAATTATTAAAAAACGATTAAAGTTTACAAAAAAGTAAGAACTTTAAAGAGTTCAATAAAAAAAACATGAAAAAATCCTTGAAAAATCAAGGGTTTTTTCATGTTTCGCATTGTAACCAGATGAACTCTAAAGGTTACAAAAATGTTTATATTGAATTGTTTTTACAGGATTCGCAATAGATTAATCCTTACTTTGAATAATGAGCAGCATACCGCTCTCAATTCTTATGGTGCCCCGGCTTTCTTTGAGCCGGTTACTTACGCCAAGCGACTGGCCCATCTTCAAGGTAGCATTGTCCAGAGGGTACATGAATCCTTCCAAATGGATACCGGACACCTCCGGGGTGAGCGGTAATAGGGATACATATGTATACCCTCGGTCTACGATTTCGCAGGTCGTGCCTGTGAGTGTAACAAAATTGTTCGTATCCCAAATTACGCTCGTAATTTGATGCTGCATTCCTCGCAACATCATCTGTATGTTGGATAAAGTATGATCCAGTCTGGATCCGATCACCCCGACCATGACGATTTCGGATGCATGCCGCTCAATTGCTAACTCGAAGGCCAGCTCAGTATCAGTTAAATCTTTGTTTACTGCATCACAAGCGATTAGCTCTTTACTGCTGTTTTTAATTTTCTCTAATTCTTCAGAACTGACTGAATCGAAATCGCCTACCGAAATATCGGGAGAGATTCCATGTTCAACTAGAAATAAGGCTCCACGATCCGCCCCGATTATGATATCGTTCGGAGCAATGTCTTTAAGAAATACAGGATCGATTGTACCTCCGGCAAAAATTAGCACACGATTTCCTTCCATGTAAAAACTCCCTTTCTGTCCATAAGCCTCAATATTACAAGTATAGTGCAGTTTTTAGGCTTGCACAATTGAACGGGTCGGGAATACAATGGACACAGCAATTGAGCAAGTGAGAGGGCAGGGGAACGGGGAAATGCATTTATTCGACATTTTCAGTATTATCGGAACAATCGCCTTTGCTATGTCCGGAGCCTTTGTGGCAATGGAGGAAGAGTACGATATTTTGGGCGTAATTGTACTGGGGCTTGTTACCGCATTTGGAGGGGGGATCATCCGCAATGTTCTGATCGGCGTGCCGGTTACTACCTTATGGGCACAGGGTGATCTGATCTTGCTGGCAGTTTTGTCCGTTTTGGTGGCTTTTGTACTGCCGCTTCCATGGATTCAGCACTGGAAGAAGACGGAGGCACTGTTCGACGCTATCGGCTTGTCCGCCTTTGCGATTCAAGGTGCGCTGTATGCCAGCGGAATGAAGCATCCGATCAGTGCGATCTTGGTAGCCGCGGTTTTGACTGGGATCGGAGGGGGAATTATCCGGGATTTGCTGGCCGGACGGAAGCCGCTCGTGCTGAGAGATGAAATTTATGCGGTTTGGGCGATGCTCGCAGGACTTGCCATTGGCCTCGGCTTTTTCACTTCAACGATCGGGCTTTTATTGCTGTTCGTACTAGTCGTCTGTTTCCGGATGTTGTCCGTTCATTATAAATGGAAGCTTCCAAGGCGGTCGTTAAAAACGGGACATATAGAGGCGAAATCGGAGAATTTGTAGAGATTTGGTTATTTTTAAACTACTATATAAATAAAGAAGAGGATACGTAGCTGCTTTTAGCAGGGTATCCTCTTCTTTATTCAGTTTACATGTTTAATCGTGGCCAGGTTATTCGAGGAAATATATGAGCGCTTCCGGCAATTCTTGTTGCCAAAAGCCCCACAGGTGCTTGCCGTCTTTTTCATAATAGTTCACTTTGGCTCCTCGTTCCTCCAACAGAGCCTTCGCCCGGCGATTCAACTCCACGAAATTGTATGTTCCTGTATCAGTGGTGTACTGCTGTTCCTGTAAACCTACAATCATATATAGAGAAAGATTCGATAAATCCTCCTCGGAAGATATGAGAGCAAGGGAGGCATCATAAAAAGCGCCCGAAAAACTGATGATTTTGGAAAACAGATGCCGGTTTTTCATAGCGAGATGAAGCGAAAACGAACCGCCAAGGGAATCACCGGCGAGTATGCGCTGATCCGGTTCGCGACGAACCGGATAATTGCGTTCCACAAAGGGTATAATTTCTTCAGTAATACAGGTGCAATAGGCCTCAAACCGATTGCCGAAAGGAGCGTATTCTTCCGTCCGGACCGCAACATCGACCTCTA
>DJTQ01000012.1 GCA_002439285.1 Paenibacillaceae bacterium UBA6304 | reverse complement strand
GTCGTTCCGCCGCAGCCACCGATGAGGCGGGCGCCCAACTCTGCAAAAGAAACGGCGCATTCCCCCAAATATTCGGGAGTGGCTCCATATACATATTCTCCATCCACATAATCCGCCAACCCCGCATTCGGGAAAACGGAAAGCGGAACATTTAGCGGACCGTCCAACTGGGACATCACGCTCATAATGCCTTTCGGACCGGAATGGCAGTTAAAGCCAAGCACATCGGCTCCTTCATCCTGCAAAAGACCGAACGCGTCGGCAATCGTATAACCATCCAGCGTACGGCCGACCTGATCGACGGCGAATTGGCAGACGGCCGGAATATCGGTCAGGTGCCGGGCGCGTCTCAGCGCCAGCCGCATTTCGCTCAAGTCATAGAACGTTTCAAACAGGAGTGCGTCCACGCCCTCCGACAATAAAGCGGCAATCTGCTGCTCATAGTACCCGTTCAGTTCCTGATCCGTCACGTTGACGCGTCTTCCGCCGCGGATCGAACCGACCGCTCCGGCCACATACGCCTTACTCCCGGCCGCTTGTCTGGCAATGCGGACAGCAGCCCGGTTGATCTCCTCCACCTGCATCTCCAGCCCGAATTTGGACAACTTGTAATAGTTGGCGGAAAAACTGTTCGTTTCTATCAACTCCGCCCCAGCATCTATATAATGGCGGTGAACATCGCCGATTACCTCAGGTTGCAGCAAGTTCAGTTCCTCATAGGAGATGCCTACAGGAAAACCGAATTTGTACAAATACGTGCCCATCGCTCCGTCTCCAACCAGAACTCCGTTCTCCCATCTCTTACGCAAATCAGGTCTCATTTTCGTACCTCCAGAGGCTTCATAATGAATAGTAAAAGGACCTTGCAAGCCTATCCTGTTCATAATTTCATTCTAATGTACCATAATTCCACCTGAATGATAAGAATTGATGAAAAATTCGGCTAAGTTCAGATTCGGCATGTGTGGCGGGGCTTGTAATGGGTTCCGGCCGCACGTTCTAATGGACATGGAGGACGCTAAGCCCCCCATTTCGCTCATTTCTCCGAGCTAACGGAACACAGCGGCCTTTAAATCCCGTGAACAGGTCGTTATTTGAGAATTCAGGCATGTTTAACGACGCTCATGACCGTTAGATTTACATAGCAGCATTTAAAATCGGTTTAACGGCTCCTGTGACCGTTAGAATCTACAAGTCATCGGCAAAACAAAACCGGACAGCCCCACGGCTGCCCGGTCTCCTCTTAAATATCAATACTCCCTGTAAATACGCCTTCCGCCGGCCCGGTCATATAAACGTGGTTGTCCTGCTCATCCCATTCGATAAAAAGATCCCCGCCCTTTAATCCGATCCAGGCGGCCCGGTCCGTAAGTCCATTCAGCACGGACGAGACCAGAGTCGCGCAAGCCCCCGTACCGCAAGCAAGCGTTGGCCCTGCGCCGCGTTCCCATACGCGCATTTCCACCCGGTCCCGGCGGGTCACGGTAGCAAATTCCACATTGATTTTTCGCGGAAAATAAGGATGTACCTCCAACTTCGGCCCCCAAGTGCCAAGATCAAAATTCGGTGCGTCCTCCACATAAATGACACAGTGCGGATTTCCCATCGACACGGCTGTAAAATCAAATCTCCGACCGTCCGTTTCGATCGGCTGGGCCAGCACGGGATTGCCTTCCAATATGGTAGGAACCGAAAGTCCGTCAAGTACGGGCTCCCCCATATCGACCCGGACCTTTTGGACCGTTCCCTCTTCAACCTGCAGAGACACCTGCTGCACACCCGCGCCGATTGTCTCGATCGTGATCCGTTCCTTGTCCGTATACCCGTTGTCGTAGACGTACTTGGATACGCAGCGGATCGCATTGCCGCACTGCTCGGCTTCCGTGCCGTCCGAATTGATAATCCGCATTTTGAAATCGGCTTTGTCCGAAGGCAAAATGAATACCAATCCATCCCCGCCGACTCCAAAATACCGGTTACACCACTGGATCGCCAACTCCGAAACCTTTTCCGGTAGGTCCTGCTGACCGTAAAATACTAAAAAATCATTTCCAAGCCCATGCATTTTCGTAAATTCCATCATGTCTTCCACCCCTCAAAAGCTTTGCCGCATAACATTCCCTACGGACAATGCTTGCTTCTTGGGGTTAGTCTAACTTTCCACGGAGCGGAATGGCATTGATTCTATGCACGAAAATTTGTACTTTTCGCGGTAACCATCGGGCGCGGACCGTTATATTTGCGGCGCCGCTTACCGGACCATACGCTCCCAGCTCCCATGAGGAAGGTCGGAATGCCGGCGGCTACGAGAGAAATCGCCCATTCGCGGGTACCGAGCGGCACGGTCTTGAAGATCGGCTGCAGCGCTTCAATATACATAACCCCGAGCATTAAAAGAACGGATGACAGCACAGCTACGACCAGATAGCGGTTTTGCAGTATATTCCGGTGGAAGATCGAACGAGAGCTGCGGCAATCGAACACATGGATCAATTGCGCCATGACCAGCGTCGCGAAAGCGACCGATTGCGCTAACGCCAGTTGGGCCGGATCATCCGGAGCAATCCTTAAGGTGATCCAGAACGCGCCCAAGGTACACAGCCCGATCAATAGTCCGCGGCTAAGAATTTTCCAGCCCAGCCGTCTGGCAAAAATATTCTCGTTAGCTCCTCTAGGCTTGTGCTCCATAAGATCCTTCTCCGGTTGATCCACCCCGAGCGCCATCGCAGGCAATCCGTCCGTTACGAGATTGACCCACAAAATTTGAATCGGGAGTAGAGGCAGAGGCAAACCCGCCAGCATGGCGAACAGCATCGTTAGGATCTCGCCTACATTGGAGGCCAGCAAATAACGGATGAACTTGCGGATGTTTTCGTAAATATTTCTGCCCTCTTCAATCGCCGCCACAATCGAAGAGAAGTTGTCATCACTAAGAATAAGTGAAGAAGCCTCCTTGGATACATCCGTGCCCGTGATGCCCATCGCAATGCCGATGTCCGCTGCCTTGATCGCCGGCGCGTCATTAACCCCGTCGCCGGTCATCGCCACGACATGCCCTTTGCGTTGAAGCGATTTGACGATCCGCAGCTTATGTTCCGGAGAAACCCGGGAATAAACATAAGTGTGATCCACCTGGCGGTCCAGTTCCTCATCGCTGAGTCCGGCCAATTCCCTCCCCGACATCGATGTTCCCCCCCGTGGAAGGATGCCGAGATCGCTCGCAATCGCCTCTGCGGTCAGGCGGTGGTCGCCGGTAATCATTACCGTCTTGATGCCCGCCTTGCGACAAACTGCAATCGCATCCCGCGCTTCGCGGCGCGGCGGGTCGATCATTCCGGCCAATCCG
>DJTQ01000169.1 GCA_002439285.1 Paenibacillaceae bacterium UBA6304 | reverse complement strand
ACAAGTTATCGGAAGAAGCAAAAAGTACGGTGGTTCAAATTGCCGATCTCATTAATCAATCTACGAAAATCTCAACTCGAGTTGTACAGGGCATAGAGGAAGTTCGAGGATTGGTAGAACAAGGAGAACTGCAATCGAAGGAGAGCGGTAACTTGTTTATCCACATTCTGAAGTCGATGATGAACAGTGGAGAGGATATTGTATTGCTGGAGACGCAAATCAGCGAACTGATCATTACAATAGAAGGAATTGGCTCGTCTACCGCAATAGTTGCAGAGTCGGCTGAACGTTTGAATGCCGTTTCCATGAATTTATAATAGAAGACATATCGATGGATTCCCTCGAAAAGACGTCATTTTTGCATTTGAATAAATGGAAAGAACATCATCACCAAAAACTTTTGCAGAAAGGCTTGCAATACGCCCGGCTATTCTATATAATAATGAATGTTGTTCTGTGACGTTGCGATGATGTGAGAGGTTACTGACACACCCGGCCCCTTTGCCATGGGAGAGTGGTTAGAAAATTTTCACGGAGTATGTCCGATACCAAATTGGGCGATAGAAGGAGGGACTAAAATGGCAAAGCAAAAAATTCGTATTCGTTTGAAAGCTTACGACCACAGAATTCTTGATCAATCCGCAGAGAAAATCGTTGAAACAGCAAAACGTTCGGGTGCTGGTGTATCCGGGCCGATTCCGCTGCCAACCGAGAAACAAATTATTACTATTCTCCGTGCGGTACACAAGTACAAGGATTCGCGGGAACAATTCGAACAACGGACGCACAAACGTCTGATCGACATTGTTAATCCGACTCCACAAACTGTGGATGCCTTGATGCGCTTGGACCTGCCGTCCGGTGTAGATATCGAAATCAAATTGTAATACCCAATAAGCATTGGAATAGTAAAGGAAAAGAGGTGTCAACATGAAAGGTATCTTAGGGAAAAAACTTGGAATGACTCAAGTATTTACTCCGGAAGGGAATGTAATTCCCGTAACGGTTATTGAGGCTGGCGGTAATGTTGTTCTACAAAAGAAAGATCTGGAGAACGACGGCTACGAAGCTATTCAAATCGGTTATTCCGATAAGAAGGAATCCAGAACTACTAAGCCTGAAGCAGGACATGCTAAAAAGGCTAATGCAACGCCTAAGCGCTACGTTCGCGAAATTCGCAATGTTGATCTGGCAGGGTACGAAGTTGGCCAAGAGGTCAAAGTCGATCTGTTTACAGAAGGCGAATTTGTTGACGTAACTGGTATTTCTAAAGGTAAAGGATTCCAAGGTAACATCAAACGTTGGGGACAAAGCCGCGGCCCTATGGCGCACGGTTCGCGTTACCATCGTAGACCAGGTTCCATGGGTTCCATTCAAGCGAACCGCGTTCCTAAAGGCAAACACCTTCCGGGACACATGGGTAGCGAAACGGTTACCATCCAGAACCTTGAAGTGATCAGAGTAGACGCTGAACGTAATGTTCTGCTCGTTAAAGGCTCGATCCCAGGTCCTAAAAATAGCTTTGTGAAGATCAAACAAACCATTAAGAAATAATTGACTGAAGAAAGGAGGAACAACAAATGCCAAAAGTAGCACTTTTTAATGTCAGCGGTAGCCAAGTGGGCGAAGTGGAACTGAATGACGCGGTTTTCGGTATCGAACCGAATGTACACGTTCTTCATGATGCAGTAGTTATGCAACGTGCTTCCCTGCGTTTTGGTAACCATAAAGTAAAAGGACGCTCCGAAGTTCGTGGCGGCGGCCGTAAACCTTGGAAACAAAAAGGAACGGGCCGTGCTCGTCAAGGCTCCATTCGCTCCCCGCAATGGGTAGGCGGTGGCGTGGTTTTCGGACCGACTCCGCGTAGCTATTCTTATAAATTGCCGAAGAAAGTACGTCGTTTAGCGATCAAATCGGCTTTGTCTTCGAAAGTGATCGATCAGGATATCATCGTACTTGATGCGTTGACCCTGAACAGTCCTAAGACAAAAGAATTCGCGGCGATTTTGAACAACCTGAATGTGGATCGTAAAGCTCTCGTTGTAGCTCCTTCTTATGACGACAACGTTGCACTTTCCGCCCGCAATATTCCAGGTGTGAAATTCGTAGCGGCTGACGGCATTAATGTTCTTGACGTGTTGACACACGACAAACTGATCATTACGAAGGAAGCAGTTCAGAAGGTAGAGGAGGTGCTCGCGTAATGAAAGATCCTCGTGATATTATCAAACGCCCGGTGATTACGGAACGTACGGCTGATTACATGAATGAACTGAAATATGTGTTCGAAGTGGATATCAAAGCCAACAAAACCGAAGTCAAAAAAGCTGTGGAAGCGATCTTTGGTGTTAAGGTGAGCAATGTAAATACCCTGCGTGTTCCTGCTAAGCCTAAACGTTACGGACGTCACTTCGGATACACTCCGGAATGGAAGAAAGCGTTCGTTACTTTGGCGGAAGGCAGCAAGCCGCTTGAGTTCTTTGAATCGGTATAAAATTGTTAAAGTAAGGAGGGAAATCTAGTGCCTATCAAAAAGTATAAACCGACATCTCCGGCCAGACGTAACATGTCCGTGTCTACGTTCGAAGAGATCACAACGGATCAACCGGAAAAATCGTTGCTTGCGCCGCTGAGCAAAACTGCAGGCCGCAACAACCAAGGTAAAATTACGGTTCGTCACCATGGCGGCGGACACAAACGTAAATACCGTATTATCGACTTCAAACGGACTAAAGACGGAATTCCAGGTAAAGTTGCTACAATCGAGTACGACCCGAACCGGACTTCCAATATCGCTTTGATCCATTATGCCGACGGTGAAAAACGCTACATTCTGGCTCCTAAAGGCTTGAAAGTAGGCGACGTGATCGAATCCGGCGTGGGTTCCGATATCAAAATCGGTAACGCTATGCCACTCGAAAACATTCCTGTAGGTACAGTTATCCACAACATTGAGCTGAAACCAGGTAAAGGCGGACAACTCGTTCGTGCAGCCGGTACTGAAGCACAATTGCTGGGTAAAGAAGAAAAATACGTAACGATCCGCCTGTCTTCCGGCGAAGTTCGTAAAGTCCTCAAGGTTTGCCGCGCTACTATCGGCGCAGTAGGCAATGGAGACCATGAGCTCGTGAAGATTGGTAAAGCAGGTCGTAACCGCTGGTTGGGACAACGTCCTGAAGTGCGCGGTGTCGTCATGAACCCTAACGATCACCCACACGGTGGTGGTGAAGGTCGCGCTCCAATCGGTCGTAAATCGCCATTGTCTCCTTGGGGCAAACCAACCCTTGGCTACAAAACTCGTAAAAAAGACAAAGCGTCTGATAAATATATCGTTCGCCGCCGCACGAAGTAATCCGCACTTAGCGGATCACTTCGCGGTAGTGGATGAAAGATCGATACAAGCAGCGTAACGAAGGGAGGATAAAGAAATGAGTCGCAGTCTTAAAAAAGGGCCATTTATCGATGGTTACCTGCTCAAGAAAGTGGAAGAAGTGAACGGATCTAACAAGAAAGTCGTGATCAAAACCTGGTCCCGTCGTTCTACAATCTTCCCGCAATTCATTGGCCACACGTTCGGCGTATATGATGGCCGCAAACATGTTCCGGTATATGTAACCGAGGATATGGTCGGACATAAACTGGGCGAGTTTGCTCCAACCCGTACCTATAAAGGTCATACGGACGACGATAAGAAAACGAGACGTTAATCGATAAGTTCTTCGTTTGAGAGGAGGTAACACACATGGAAGCAAAAGCACATGCAAATTCTATCCGCATTGCTCCCCGGAAAGTTCAACTCGTGGTTGACTTAATCCGTGGTAAGCAAGTTGGCGAAGCGATCGCGATCCTCCGTCACACTCCAAAAGCGGCATCCCCGGTTGTGGAGAAGCTTTTGAACTCGGCGATTGCCAATGCTGAACATAACTATTCTCTGGATGTAAATAAATTGGTTATTTCGCAAGCTTACGTAAACCAAGGTCCGACTATGAAACGTTTCCGCCCTCGTGCAATGGGACGCGCAAGCCGGATCAACAAACGCACCAGCCACATTACATTGGTGGTATCCGAAAAATAAGGAGGGAAAACGTGTGGGCCAAAAGGTAAATCCGATCGGATTACGTGTAGGTATTATCCGTGATTGGGAATCTAAATGGTACGCAGGCAAAGATTTCGGTGATCTTTTGCTTGAGGATGTTAAAATTCGCGAACACTTGAAAAATAAACTGAAAGACTCCGCAGTATCTCGCATTGAAATCGAGAGAGCGGCTAACCGCGTGAACGTAACGATTCATACTGCTAAACCTGGTATGGTTATTGGTAAAGGTGGATCCGAGGTTGAAAACCTGCGTAATGAAATCACTAAAATTGCAGGCGGAAAGAAAGTTCACATCAACATCTCTGAAATCAAACACCCTGATCTTGACGCGATTCTTGTCGCTGAGAGCATCGCACAACAATTGGAACGTCGCGTTTCTTTCCGTCGTGCGCTCAAACAAGCGATTCAAAGAACTATGCGTTCGGGAGCGAAAGGGATTAAAACAGCAGTCAGCGGTCGTCTCGGCGGTGCTGAAATTGCTCGTTCGGAAGGCTACAGTGAAGGAACTGTTCCACTTCATACGCTCCGCGCCGACATCGATTACGGTACGGCAGAAGCGCATACGACTTACGGCCGTATCGGCGTAAAAGTATGGATCTATCGTGGAGAGGTTCTTCCTACGGCTAAGAAACAACAAGCTGCTCAGGAAGGAGGCAACTAATCATGTTGGTACCTAAACGTGTTAAACACCGCAAGCAACAACGCGGTAATATGAGAGGCCAAGCTAAAGGCGGCACTGAACTTAACTTCGGTGAATACGGTCTGCAAGCTTTGGAGCCGACTTGGATTACGAACCGTCAAATCGAAGCAGCGCGTATTGCAATGACGCGTTACATCAAACGTGGCGGTAAAGTATGGATTAAAATTTTCCCTGATAAGCCGATTACTCAAAAGCCTCTTGAGGTCCGGATGGGTAGCGGTAAAGGTAACGTAGAAAAATGGGTCGCAGTTGTGAAACCGGGCAAAATCATGTTTGAGCTTGCCGGTGTACCGGAGGAAATCGCGCGTGAAGCTATGCGTCTTGCCGCCCACAAACTGCCGATCAAAACAAAGTTTGTGAAACGTGAAGAATTGGGTGGTGAAGCAAATGAAAGCTAATGAACTTCGCAACTTAACCACTGCTGAGCTTGAACAAAAAGTGGCAGGATTTAAAGAGGAACTCTTTAACCTCCGTTTTCAATTGGCCACTGGCCAGCTTGACAACCCGACTCGGATTCGTGACGTGCGTAAGGAAATAGCTCGTGCTAAAACCGTATTACATGAAAGAGAACTCGGGATCATTAGTTAATATTGCGCATTGTGAATGCGAAGCGCCTAAGTCCAGGAAGGAGGCTAACCATGGAAGAACGCAATAGCCGTAAAGTGCAAATCGGTAAAGTTGTCAGCGACAAAATGGATAAAACTATTGTTGTAGCTGTAGAAACCTACAAGAAGCATGACTTGTACCACAAGCGCATTAAATACACGAAGAAATTTAAAGCGCATGACGAGAATAACACTGCGAAAATCGGTGACACGGTTAAAATTTCCGAAACTCGTCCGTTGTCTAAAGACAAACGCTGGAGACTCGTTGAAGTCGTTGAAAAAGCGATTATTATCTGATAGCAGGAAGCTTAGACTGAAAGGAGGACATAACCATGATTCAACCATTTACACGTTTGCATGTTGCTGACAACTCCGGCGCGAAGGAATTGATGTGTATCCGCGTACTGGGCGGTACCGGTCGTCGCACAGCGCAAATCGGTGATTTGATCGTTTGTTCTGTGAAACAAGCAACACCAGGCGGCGTTGTCAAAAAAGGTGATGTAGTCAGAGCGGTTGTCGTTCGTACAAAACGTTCGGTTCGTCGTAAAGACGGTTCTTACATCGCATTCGATGAGAACGCAGCGGTTGTAGTTAAAGATGACAAGAGCCCACGCGGTACTCGTATTTTCGGACCAGTCGCACGCGAACTTCGCGACAAGGATTTCATGAAAATCGTTTCCTTGGCTCCGGAAGTTATCTAATTGGAATACCCCAACCCCGATATACAGGAGGTGTAAAGAATGCCTAGACTGAAAAAAGTTCTGGAATCCCATAACAATAAGCTACACGTCAAAAAGGACGATACGGTCATCGTGATCTCCGGTAAAGACAAAGGCAAAAAAGGCCGCGTCATCGCCGCTTATCCTCGTGAAAACCGTGTGCTGGTAGAAGGCGTGAACATGGTGAAGAAACACCAAAAACCTAATCAGATGAACCCGCAAGGAGGCATCATCGAGCAGGAAGCTCCAATTCACGTATCGAACGTAATGCATGTTGATCCAAAGAGCGGAAAAGTAACTCGTATCGGTTACAAAGTATTGGACAACGGTAAAAAAGTTCGTATTGCTAGAAAATCCGGTGAAGTAATCGACTAATCCAGGAATGTAAAGAAAGGAGGTACATGATTCATGGCAAGATTGAAAGAACGCTTTTTGAACGAAGTAACACCTGCTTTGATTCAAAAATTCAACTATACAACGGTAATGCAAGTGCCAAAAATCGAGAAGGTTGTCATCAACATGGGTGTAGGTGACGCTGTAGCCAACTCGAAGGTGCTGGACTCCGCAGTAAGCGATATGCAGCTGATTGCAGGTCAAAAACCGGTTATCACTCGCGCTAAGAAATCTATCGCAGGTTTCAAACTGCGTGAGAACATGCCGATCGGCGTGAAGGTTACTCTTCGCGGCGAGCGCATGTACCATTTCCTCGACAAACTGTTCAACGTAACGCTTCCGCGTGTCCGTGACTTCCACGGTGTATCGTCGAAAGCATTCGACGGACGCGGTAACTATACACTTGGTCTCAAGGAACAATTGATCTTCCCTGAAATCGAGTATGACAAGGTAGATAAAGTGCGCGGTATGGATATCGTTATCGTAACTACGGCAAAATCCGATGAAGAGTCCCGCGAACTGCTGGCCGGTCTCGGAATGCCATTTGTGAAGTAATAACGATTCGTTTCTTTTCTCCGAAACTAATTAGGAGGTGTCAGGCTAAGTGGCAAAAACTTCGATGAAAGTTAAACAACAACGCACTCCGAAATTCAAAGTACGGGCTTACACCCGTTGTGAGCGTTGTGGTCGTCCACATTCGGTATTGCAGAAATACAAAATTTGCAGAATTTGCTTCCGTGAATTAGCTTATAAAGGCCAGATTCCTGGCGTGAAAAAAGCAAGCTGGTAATCCATCAACAACGGGAAGGAGGTTTACACGTATGACTATGTCAGATCCAATTGCAGATATGCTTACTCGTATTCGTAACGCGAACACGGTTCGCCACGAAACAGTAGAAATGCCTGCGTCCACGATCAAGAAACAAATCGCTGAGATTTTGAAGCGTGAAGGCTTTATCCGTGATGCAGAATATATCGATGACAACAAACAAGGGATCATCCGTATTTTCTTGAAATACGGCGCTAACAACGAGCGCGTTATCTCTGGTTTGAAAAGAATCAGTAAGCCAGGCCTTCGCGTGTACACGAAGAGCAACGAAGTTCCTCGTGTCCTCGGCGGTTTGGGTATCGCGATTATCTCCACTTCCAAGGGAGTTATGACCGATAAAGAAGCTCGTCAGGCGAAAGCCGGCGGCGAAGTTGTCTGCTACGTTTGGTAATTAACGTCACAAAACAAGGAGGTGCAGCAAATGTCTCGTATTGGTCGCAAACCAATTACAGTACCAAGTGGTGTGGATGTCACACTTGATCATAGCGTCATTACAGTGAAAGGGCCGAAAGGCACTTTGACTCGTGAGCTTCACAAGGATATGAAGGTATCGGTTCAAGAGAACGAAATTCTCGTTGAACGTCCTTCCGACAATAAATTGCATCGCTCCCTGCATGGTACTACACGCAGTGTAGTAAGCAACATGGTGAGCGGGGTTACCGAAGGATTCACTAAAACCCTCGAACTGGTTGGCGTTGGATACCGCGCAAGCAAATCCGGCGAGAAACTGGTTCTGAACGTTGGTTATTCCCATCCGGTTGAAATCACTCCGGAAGCAGGAATCGTATTCGAAGTTCCTTCGAATACAAAAATCATCGTAAGCGGGATTAACAAAGAACGCGTAGGCGAATATGCTGCGAATATTCGTGCTGTTCGTGCTCCTGAGCCGTACAAAGGTAAAGGAATTAAGTACGAAGGCGAACGCATTATTCGTAAGGAAGGTAAAGCCGGTAAGAAGAAATAAATTTCTTCTTAACGGACCCATCCTCCTGGCGTCTTGAAGTGAACGGCTCGTGAAGGTAAACCGAAGGGAGTGAAATGGAAGTCATGATTACAAAAGGCGATAAAAATAAGGCCCGTCTGAAAAGACATTTGCGTGTGCGGAAAAAAATCCAAGGAACGGCTGAACGTCCAAGACTTAACGTATACCGTTCTTCCAAACATATCTACGCTCAATTGATCGACGATGTAGCAGGCGTAACGATCGTATCTGCATCGACTATGGACAAAGAATTGAGCAGCGAAATCGGCAACGGCGGCAACGTGGAATCTGCACGTAAAGTCGGTGAAGTGATCGCAAAACGCGCCCAAGATAAAGGCGTGAAAGGCATTGTATTCGACCGCGGTGGGTATCTGTACCATGGACGTATTCAAGCGCTAGCTGATGCAGCGCGTGAAGCAGGCCTTGAATTCTAAAATATTTTAAAAGGAGGTTAACGACTTGCGTGTAGTAGATCCGAACACTTTAGAACTGACTGAAAGAGTTGTAAACATTAACCGCGTAGCTAAAGTAGTTAAAGGCGGACGCCGTTTTAGCTTCAGTGCACTCGTAGTTGTCGGCGACGGCAAAGGCTGGGTTGGCGCCGGTATCGGTAAAGCAGGCGAAGTTCCTGATGCGATCCGCAAAGGAATTGAAGATGCTAAGAAAAATCTTGTGCATGTTCCACTCGTAGGAACGTCGATCCCTCACCAAGTAGTTGGTCATTTCGGTGCTGGCCGTGTGCTTTTGAAACCAGCATCCGAAGGTACCGGGGTTATCGCTGGCGGTCCTGTTCGTGCGGTACTCGAACTTGCAGGCGTAGGCGACATTTTGACAAAATCTTTAGGTTCTTCGAATTCCATCAACATGGTCAATGCGACTTTGGAGGGCTTGTCCCGTCTGAAACGCGCTGAGGATGTTGCGAAATTACGCGGTAAATCCGTCGAAGAACTTCTCGGTTAAGGAGGGAATCTCATGGCTAAACTGCAAATTACCCTCGTGCGTAGTTTGATCGGTCGTCCGGAGAACCAACGTACTACCGTAAAAACTTTGGGACTTCGCAAAATTAACCAATCCGTGGTTCACAACGATAATCCAGCCATTCGTGGTATGGTTAATCAAGTAAGCCACTTGGTTTCGGTTCAAGAAATCGCCGAATAATCCCTTGCACTAGATGCAAATCGTCGCATTGAGCCACCCCTGGATAATCCGTTCTTCGGATTATCGGGATGCTCAAATGCCAACAATAAATAAGGAGGTGCAACGAACGATGAAGTTACATGAGCTCTCCCCAGCTCCTGGTTCCCGTCAAGAACGCAAACGCGTAGGTCGTGGTACAGGTAGTGGTATGGGTAAAACATCTACGCGTGGTCACAAAGGTCAAAACGCTCGTTCCGGCGGTGGTGTTCGTCCGGGCTTCGAAGGCGGACAAAACCCGTTGTATCGTCGCTTGCCTAAGCGCGGATTTACAAATCCGACGCGGAAAGAATACGCGATTGTGAACATCGAAGAACTGAACAGCTTTGAAGCGGGTACGGAAGTAACTCCTGAACTGTTGTTTGAACAAGGAATCGTGAAAAACGCAAAAAGCGGAATCAAGTTTCTTGGCAACGGTGAAGTTACTGTCAAACTGACAGTTAAAGCGAATAAGTTCTCTCAATCTGCGGTAGAGAAAATCGAGGCTGCCGGCGGTAAAACCGAGGTGATCTAATGTTTAAAACCATTAAGAACATTTGGCACGTTCAAGACCTGCGCACCCGTATTCTATTCACACTATTTATCTTCATTATTTACCGGATTGGATCTTTTGTTCCGGTTCCGGGCGTCGATACTTCAGTGTTTGAATCAGTAGACAGCAGTGCGGCAAACAATTTGTTCGGGCTCTTGAACACCTTCTCGGGCGGCGCACTCAAGAACTTCTCGATCTTTGCGCTCGGGATTATGCCGTACATTACGGCATCCATTATTGTTCAATTGCTCTCCATGGACGTCATTCCGAAATTTGCGGAATGGGCGAAACAAGGTGAGCATGGTAAGAAAAAAATGGCCCAGGTTACACGGTATGGTACGGTCATTTTGGCTATCATTCAGGCATTTGCTACATCGGTTGGTTTCAACCGGATGTACAATGTCGAGATGGTGCCTAATGCGGGCTTTGCTGATTACCTGGTAATTGCAATTGTTTTGACAGCGGGTACGTCGTTCCTGATGTGGCTGGGCGAACAAATCACGGAAAAGGGAATCGGTAACGGTATTTCGCTGATTATCTTTGCCGGGATCGTCGCAGCGTTTCCATCGTACATTCAAACGATCGCTAAATCTGAATTTATCGTGGAAGGTCAAACTTTCATGAACGTGGTTAAATCGATTGCGATCCTTATTGTTGTTGTACTTATCGTAATTGGCGTTATCTACATTCAGCAAGCGGTTCGGAAAATTCCGGTCCAATATGCCAAGCGCGTTGTAGGCAACAAGATGTACGGCGGACAGAATACGCATATTCCGCTCAAAATCAATGCAGCAGGCGTAATTCCGGTGATCTTCGCAGTTTCGCTCCTGCAGTTCCCTGTTGTTCTCGCCAGCTTCTGGTCGACACACGGATGGGCGCAATGGATCACCAAAAACTTAGCTACCAGCCATCCGCTCGGTATGGTACTTTATGTCGTCATGATCATCGGTTTCACTTTCTTCTATACTTTCGTACAGATGAATCCGCAACAGATGGCCGACAACATGAAGAAGAACGGCGGATATATTCCGGGGATTCGCCCTGGGAAAACGACAGCAACTTATCTTACTCGGGTCTTGACCCGTTTGACGATGACAGGAGCGCTGTTCCTGGCAGCTATATCGATTCTTCCAATGGCCCTCGGTGCTTTGGCTAGTTTGCCTAGTAGCGTTCAAATCGGAGGGACTTCGCTTCTGATCGTAATCGGTGTTGCACTGGATACGATGAAGACGATCGAAAGCCAATTGATCAAACGTCACTATAAAGGTTTTATTAATAAGTAAGCGATAGGTTCCAGGGACGAGCTCAATTTTGAACTCACCTGGCGCCTATTGTTCTGTTTCTTAAGTTGTTTCATTCTTGGAGGGAGTGATAGACATGAACATTCTATTCATGGGACCTCCTGGAGCAGGAAAAGGAACACAAGCAGAGGTCATCGTAAACGAATTCGGCATTCCTCACATCTCCACTGGTGATGCGTTCCGCCTCGCGATTAAACAGGGTACTCCTGTTGGAATCAAGGCGAAGGAATACATGGATCAAGGCCTTCTGGTGCCTGATGATGTAACGGTCGGTATCGTCCGCGAACGTCTGCAGCAGTCCGATTGCGAAAAAGGTTTCTTATTGGACGGTTTTCCAAGAACCCTTTCGCAAGCGGAAGCGCTGGAAGATCTGCTGAGCGGATTAGGTAAAAAACTGGATCATGTCATCAACCTGAAAGTGGACCGGAACAAGTTGCTGGCGCGTCTTACGGGACGCCGCATTTGTAAATCTTGCGGATCCACTTATCATGTGATCTTTAATCCTCCTGTTCAGGAAGGTGTTTGTGATAAGTGCGGCGGCGAGTTGTACCAGCGCTCCGACGATAACGAAGAGAGCGTAGGAACACGGCTAGACGAATATATCAACAAAACGGCACCTCTCCTCAATTTCTATGAAGATAAGGGCCTGCTGCGTCAAGTAGATGGAGAACAGGAAATCGGAGCGGTTTCGACAGAAATCGTATCCATACTGCGAGGTTAGCTTAATGATCATTTGTAAATCCGAAACGGAACTGGGCTTTATGAGAGAAGCAGGGCGGATTGTAGCAGAAACGCATAGGCTCATAGCTCAATCGATTGAGCCTGGAATTACGACGGGGGAACTCGATCAAATCGCCGACAAGTTCATTCGCAGTCAAAACGCTGTGCCGTCTTTCAAAGGTTATAACGGTTTTCCTTACAGCATTTGCGCTTCGGTCAACGAAGAATTGGTACATGGATTTCCCGGCAAACGCAAATTGAACGAAGGCGACATCATCACCCTTGACATTGGCGCCGAATACCGCGGCTATCACGGTGATTCGGCTTGGACCTATCCGGTTGGGGAGATTTCCGATGAAGCCAAACGGCTTTTGGAAGTCACCGAAGGATCGCTCTATGCAGGCCTTGCGCTAGTCAAACCTGATGTACGCTTGTACACCATTTCGCATGCGATCCAGCAGTTTATAGAAGATGCGGGCTTCTCGGTGGTTCGCGAGTATGTCGGCCACGGCATAGGAACGGAGCTTCATGAAGAACCGCAAATTCCGAACTACGGCACACCGGATCGTGGGCCGCGGCTGAAACCCGGCATGGTGCTGGCGATTGAGCCGATGGTCAACGCTGGTAAGCGGTATGTTAGAACACTGGAAGATGATTGGACAGTCGTTACGGTGGACGGCTCCTTATGCGCTCATTTTGAGCACACGGTGGCAGTTACGCCTGACGGTCTGGAAATTCTCACGAAACTGGACGCATAGGTGATGAAGGTGAATTCCCGTCCAGAGCCACAAGTTGGCCAAATCGTGAAGACACTGATGGGTAGAGACGCTGGTACCGTTTATGTGATCATCGGGGTAGTGGATGACAGATTCGTACTAATCGCGGATGGGGACAAACGAAAGTTTGACCAGCCTAAACGGAAAAATTTACAGCATCTCGAGCTTCAGCCGATGATCAGCAGCGAAGTAGTTCATAGTTTGCAAGAAAGCGGTCGGGTAACGAACGGAAAACTGCGTTATGCAGTTAACGTATATATGGAATCCGCCAACTCAAACGCCGAAGAGAAAGGAGAATGACAGTGGCCAAAGAAGATGTTATTGAAGTTGAAGGTACGGTTATCGAACCGTTGCCAAACGCTACTTTTAGAGTAGAGCTGGAGAACGGTCATCAAATTCTCGCGCATGTTTCCGGGAAATTGCGGATGCACTTTATCCGGATCCTGACGGGAGACAAAGTGGTTGTTCAATTGTCGCCCTATGACCTGACCAAAGGTCGTATTACGTATCGTAAATAGATTCCATTACCATTTGTAAAGAATTTATGTTATGATATTCGGGTTGAGTAATTTAAGTTGCTAGGAAGTTCGTTTTACATCTGTAAAACTTAGTTCATATTGATCCTACGAAGAGAGTTTTGCTTCGCAAAACTTTAGGGAGGTAATTAGCATGAAGGTAAGACCTTCTGTAAAGCCAATTTGCGAAAAATGCAAAGTCATTCGTCGCAAAGGCAATGTCATGGTGATTTGCGAAAATCCGAAACACAAACAAAAACAAGGTTAAAGAAGGGGGTGTAGCGTAAAATGGCACGTATAGCTGGTGTGGATTTGCCACGTGATAAACGCGTTGAGATCGCCTTAACTTACATTTTCGGAATCGGTAAAACGACTTCTCAGAAAATCCTGTCTGAAACAGGCATCAGTGCGAACACTCGTGTTCGTGACTTGACGGAAGATGAGGTTAGCAAACTACGCGAAACGATCGACAAGACGGTCAAGGTTGAAGGTGACCTTCGTCGTGAAATTTCCTTAAATATTAAGCGTCTGATTGAAATCGGCTGCTACCGCGGTGTTCGTCATCGTCGTGGATTGCCGGTTCGTGGACAACGTACTAAAACGAATGCCCGTACTCGTAAGGGTCCTCGTCGTACTGTAGCGAACAAGAAGAAATAAGAAGGGGGGATAACAGACAATGGCTAAACCAAAAAAAGTCGTACGTACTAAACGTCGTGACCGCAAAAATATTGAAACTGGTGTGGCACATATCCGCTCCACCTTCAACAATACGATCGTTACAATTACGGATCCGCACGGCAACGCAATTTCCTGGGCAAGCTCCGGCGGCCTTGGATTCAAAGGTTCCCGTAAATCCACTCCGTTCGCCGCTCAAATGGCAGCGGAATCGGCTGCAAAAGCAGCTATGGAACATGGCATGAAGAGCGTCGAAGTTATGGTTAAAGGTCCTGGAGCCGGTCGTGAAGCCGCTATCCGCTCCTTGCAAGCTGCAGGCCTTGAAGTTAACATGATTAAAGACGTAACTCCAATTCCTCATAACGGTTGCCGTCCTCCGAAACGTCGTCGTGTATAATGAAGCCGCCTCTAGTGTGGTATAACAACATCATATGTTGGTAACAATGGTTGTTTAGGCATACTACATGATAGACTTCAGTAAACATGACAGTTTTCAAGGAACGACGTTTTGAAGGAGGGGTAATTTCGTGATAGAAATCGAAAAGCCGAAAATCGAGACCGTTGAAGTTAACGATGAAGGCACCTATGGGAAATTTGTAGTAGAACCACTTGAGCGTGGATATGGCACCACTCTGGGCAACTCGCTTCGCCGGATTTTGCTCTCTTCTCTGCCGGGTGCTGCGGTAACCTCGGTCCAAATCGATGGTGTTCTGCATGAATTCGCGACTATTCCGGGTGTAATGGAAGACGTCACGGAAATCATTCTGAACTTGAAGGCTCTTTCGCTCAAAATCCACTCCGATGAAGAGAAAATTCTCGAAATCGATGCGGAAGGCGAAGGCGTCATCACTGCAGGAGATATCCGTGCCGACAGCGACGTGGAAATTCTGAATCCGGATTTGCATATTGCAACGCTTGAACCGGGTTCAAGACTTCACATGCGCATCTATGCAGGCCGTGGTCGTGGTTATGTTCAGGCAGATAAGAACAAACGAGATGATCAACCGATTGGTGTCATTCCCGTTGACTCGATCTATACCCCGATTGCTCGCGTCAATTACGTTGTAGAGAATACGCGTGTTGGCCAAGTGACCAATTATGACAAGCTTACGCTTGAAGTATGGACCGATGGCAGCATCAGACCTGAAGAAGCGGTTAGTCTCGGTGCTAAGATTCTGACTGAGCATCTCTTCCTGTTCGTGGGACTCACGGACGAAGCGAAGGACGCGGAAATCATGGTCGAAAAGGAAGAAGACAAAAAAGAGAAAGTGCTTGAAATGACGATTGAAGAGCTCGATCTCTCCGTCCGTTCCTATAACTGCCTCAAACGTGCCGGTATCAATACGGTACAAGAGCTCACTACCAAAACTGAAGAAGATATGATGAAAGTCCGTAACCTCGGACGCAAATCTTTGGAAGAAGTGCAAGAGAAGCTCGAAGAGCTTGGTTTGGGCCTGCGTACGGAAGAATAGACTGTTTAATCGTTCTAGCGAAGGAGGGAAAACTCATGGCATACCAAAAGTTGGGCCGCGATTCCAGCGCGCGTAAAGCATTGTTCCGCGATCTGGTAACGGACCTGTTCTTATACGAACGCATCCAAACGACTGAGGCTAAAGCGAAAGAAGTTCGTTCTATCGCTGAAAAGCTGATCACCAAAGCAAAACGCGGAGATCTGCATGCTCGTCGTCAAGTTGCAGCTTATGTTCGTCGCGAATCGATCGATGGCGAGCAAGATGCAATCCAAAAGCTCTTCTCGGAACTAGCTACTCGCTATTCCGAGCGTCCAGGCGGATACACTCGTATCATGAAACTGGGACCGCGCCGCGGTGACTCTGCCCCTATGGTTTACTTGGAACTGGTAGACCGGGCTTAATTTTCGGGGACACTCCCCAACCACAGTAAAACTCTCTGACGACTCGCCGCTTAGGCCTGGCTTAGGAGAGTTTTTCTTTTGTGTTTGCCGGGAAGGAAACCTTGATTAGGCTGGAAGGAGGAGGCAAGTTGCGTAATTTACTGATGACCATCAGTTATGAGGGAACCCGATACTTTGGATTTCAAACACAGCCTGATGGGAATACGGTACAAGATCATCTCGAAGCGGTTATCCGTAAGTTAACGGGTGAAGAGGTGAAGATTCACGGATCCGGACGAACCGATGCAGGAGTCCATGCCCGTGGTCAAACCTTTCACTTTCATACTTCATCGCAAATTCCGCTGGAGAGATGGCGCCATGCGCTGAACGGGCGTCTTCCGTCCGACATCCGGATCATTGATGCCGTAGAAGTACCGCTGGATTTTCATTCACGCCGCTCGGCTAAACGTAAGACTTATCGGTATTCAATAAATGGCAATCGAGTCTTTGATGTGTTCGAACGCCCATATCAACTACATCATCCAGGATTTCTGGATGTGCAGGCGATGAGGGAAGGATTGCAGTATTTAATCGGCACCCATGATTATACTTCGTTTGCCTCCCGACATTCGACTAAGCAGAGCCATGTAAGAACGATCTATGAGGCTAGGCTCGAGGTGGACCCCGGTAAGGAAGGGGCTGGCAGCCATGAGCAGGGGATTATTCATATTTATGTTACCGGCAATGGCTTTTTGCAGCATATGGTTCGAATCATTGTGGGTACGTTGTTGCAAATTGGCGAAGGGAAACGGTCTCCTGAGGAAATGGTGCGAATTCTGGAGGCGCGAAACCGCGCCGCTGCCGGGCCGACAGCTGAAAGCAAGGGCTTGATGCTATGGAAGGTAGAGTATGATGAGCTATCTGGCCATTTTCAAGTATAGAAAGTCACATCAATCGGTGGAAATATGTCTTTTTGGCGAAACCGTAAACACTTTCACACGTAACAAAACAGAAGTGCAAAATTTATAAGAGGAATAATATCCTCTATAAACGAAACCTTAGGAGGGCGTATACCCAATGAAGTGTCCGGTTTGCAATGATGTTCGTATGAGAGAAGTCGAGAAAGACGGCGTTTTAATCGATGTGTGTCCGGATTGCAAGGGAGTCTGGTTAGATCGTGGAGAACTGGAGAAGTTGATGAGCGAGATCCGGCAGATCCGGCCGGCGTTCAACGAGTGGTACGACGGTCAGGGAGACGAACAGGCTTACGATCGGAAAGAAACCGAATATCGAAATCCGGACCCGAACTACGACTCCCGGTCTCAGCAGCAGGGTTATAAGCAGGGATATCCGCAGGGACATTACAAGCATAAAAAGAAAAAATCTGTCCTGGATGTATTCGGAGATCTTTTTGATTAAAGGTTATAAACCTTATGAAAAAAGACTTGCACAAGTAATCTCGATCATGTAAAATAAAAGTTGTGTTTTCTTAACGGCTATCCCACGGCCCCCAGTTGAGAAGACCGCAAACTATGCAATACGAACATTAAACAAGCTTATAAAACGATGACAGATAAATGGCGGGAAGCGGTCACGGAACCCGAAGGCCAGATCGTTTTTACGCTTCTAAGAACCATTTCGAACGAGAATGAAGGAGGATCTTTACATGCGTACCACCTATATGGCGAAGCCAAGTGAAGTTGAGCGCAACTGGCACATCATTGATGCCGAAGGCAAAACGCTGGGCCGTTTGGCAAGCGAAGCCGCTGCTCTAATCCGCGGCAAACATAAAACCCAATTTACTCCACACGTTGACGGCGGCGATTTCGTTGTTGTTATCAACGCTGAGAAGATTGTTTTGACAGGCAAAAAGATGGAGAACAAAAAGTACTACCGTCACTCCCTGCACCCAGGTGGTTTGAAAGTGACAGTTGCTAAGGATCTCTTGAGAACAAAACCTGAACGTGTAATCGAGTCTGCTGTACACGGCATGTTGCCAAAAACTCGCCAAGGCGAGAAAATGAAGCTGAGACTGAAAGTCTATGCCGGCACAGAGCATCCACATGCAGCACAAAAACCTGAAGTTTACGAACTTCGCGGATAATTAAAAGGGAGGACAGTTTCATGGCACAAGTACAATACTATGGGACAGGTCGTCGTAAACATTCGGTAGCACGTGTTCGCCTTGTACCGGGTGAAGGACGCATTGTCATCAATAAGCGCGATATTAATGAATATTTCGGTTTGGAAACCCTCAAACTGATCGTTAAACAACCTCTGACTTTGACTGAGACGCTGGGCAGCTACGATGTAATCGTAATCGCTCATGGCGGCGGCATTTCCGGTCAAGCTGGTGCAATCCGTCACGGGATTTCCCGTGCATTGCTCAAAGCTGACCCTGAATTCCGTCCATCGCTCAAAAAAGCTGGATTCTTGACTCGTGACCCACGGATGAAAGAACGTAAGAAATACGGTCTTAAAGCCGCTCGTCGCGCGCCACAGTTCTCGAAACGTTAATATTCCTTGTGCATCAAGGAATTGCAGCCCTTGGCCATTATTGGTCAAGGGCTTTTTATTTTTTATTTGAACAATTGGATCAAGTCGAATAAACCAAGTTATAACGCAGACCTAACTTTCATCTGAAAAGTTGGGTCTTTTTGGTTGACTTATCAGAAGAATGCCCTATACTTTAACTATAATTCAAATCTGTTTAGTTGGTTTTAATTTTACTAACTGCTGGGTCATTTATTTCTTTACATGTGGAGGGGCGAATTAAGATGAATTTGTTGGAGAAAGAAAATCTGATTGTGACGAAAGCGGAGGAGTTGGAATCGGCGACTCCCCAAGCGATTATCAAATGGGCTGTTGAAACTTTTCCTAACATTACTTTTGCCTGCAGCTTTGGAGCGGAGGATGTTGTTCTGGTGGATATGCTGCAGAAGGTAAGTCCATCTACAGATGTTTTTTATCTCGATACGGATTTTCACTTTAAAGAAACTTATGAAACTCGGGATGCCATGGTATCGAAGTATGGCTTGGAGTTTGTGAGAGTATCTCCGACTATTACACCTGAGGAGCAAGCGCTTCGGCATGGGGAAGAGCTGTGGAAGACCGATCCGAACGCTTGCTGCAATATTCGCAAAGTTGAACCATTAACCCGGATTCTGTCCCAATATGAAGCATGGATTACCGGAATCCGCAGGGATCAGGCACCGACCCGTGCCAATGCAAAAAAGATCGAGTATGATGCCAAATTTGGTTTAGTGAAATTCAACCCGATAGCAGACTGGACCAGTGAAGATGTATGGAATTACATCCGTGAGCATGAGGTTATCTATAATCCGCTGCATGATCGCAATTACCCAAGTATTGGCTGTGAATATTGCACCCGCCAGGTAATGCCAGGCGAAGATCCGCGTGCCGGGCGCTGGGCTGGCTCGGAAAAGACGGAATGCGGACTTCATAAATAAATTATACTTTTAGCTTTGAATAGGAGGAGAGATAAGAATGACGGCGATCTTACCGCATGGAGGAAGCTTGGTAAACCGGTTGGCAACCGGAGAAGAAAGAGAACGTCTGCTGACAGAGGCTCAGAAACTACAATCCATTTCAATTAACAGTTGGACAATTTCGGATCTTGATCTAATCGGAGTAGGGGCATTTTCGCCGTTGACCGGTTTTTTGAACGAAGAAGACTATCGTTCGGTAGTGCGCAATATTCGCTTGGCCGATGGCACGGTATGGAGCATACCGATTACGCTATCGGTTAGTGAAGAGGAATCGGAGCGTCTCGTTATCGGCGAGAAGGTTGCACTTGTAGGAGAGCAAGATGGGGTCATTTACGGCTTGTTAAATGTGGCCAGCATTTATAAGGTAGATCAAAAGGAAGAGGCTCTTAACGTCTTTAAAACGGATGATATAGAGCATCCGGGGGTAAAGAAGCTTTACAGCCGTTCGCCTATTTATGTCGGAGGCGAGGTCACTGTGCTGAATCGTCCCAAGCCTGAACGGTTTGGCGAGTTCTATTATGACCCGGCGGATACCCGCCGTATTTTTGCGGAAAAAGGTTGGAAGCGTATCGTAGGGTTTCAAACGCGTAATCCGGTACACCGGGCCCATGAATACATTCAAAAAAGTGCACTTGAAATCGTAGACGGTCTGTTTCTAAATCCTCTCGTAGGGGAGACTAAATCCGATGACGTTCCGGCTGACGTAAGAATGAAGAGTTATCTGGTCCTCCTGGAAAATTATTATCCGAAAGAACGAACCTTCCTTGGCGTGTTCCCCGCAGCAATGCGTTATGCCGGACCAAGAGAAGCTATTTTCCATGCGATGGTTCGTAAAAATTACGGGTGCACCCATTTTATCGTCGGACGTGATCATGCGGGTGTAGGCGATTATTATGGTACCTATGAGGCTCAAGAGATCTTTTCGAATTTCACAGCGGAAGAACTGGGGATTTCGCCTTTGTTCTTTGAACACAGTTTCTTCTGCACCAAGTGCGGAAATATGGCCTCCAGCAAGACATGCCCTCACCCGAAGGAAGATCATATGACTCTGTCCGGGACCAAGGTGAGAGGTTTGCTCCGCGAGGGAGTGTGCCCGCCACCTGAGTTTACGCGTCCGGAAGTCGCCAGAGTGTTGATCGAAGGCATGAGCCACCAAGTTGTTATCTAATTTAAGGAGCAGCTGAATTCAAGATTCGATATCGAGTACGCTTCATGTGTTACTTCGTGATCAAAAGGCAGCTTTTCAGCACCGAGAAGGTTGGATGAAGATGGGAGTGAGGAGCGGAGCGTAGGCAGAACCTACGTGAGCACCGGAAGGAGCAGCTGAATTCAAGATTCGATGTCGAGTATGCTTCATGTGTTACTTCGTGATCAAAAGTTGAAGGTTATATTTGTCCACCTCGTCCCATATGATGATTAGTGTCATTATGGGACGGAGGTGGCTTTTTTATGGGCTCCAGAGATAAGGTAACCGTATGGATTTCTCTCAGCCATATTAAAAAGGCGATTGTCGGTATCGCACTAGCAGGCATGCTTATAGGTTTAGCGGCTTATGAAATTCCGACGGCAAAGGTTTGGACATATTGGAGTTTACCGCTCGCTGGACAGACGATTGTACTGGATGCCGGGCATGGCGGGCCAGATGGAGGCGCCGTAAGTAAACAGGGGCTTATTGAGAAGGATATCAATCTCACAGTCGCACTGTATTTACGCGATTATTTGCAGCAGGCCGGTGCTATTGTGGTTATGACGCGTGAGGAAGACCGGGATTTGGCTGGAGCGGATACCACGGGCTATAAGAAAAGGAAGACGGAGGACCTGAAACAACGCGTCCGGTTTATTGAAGAGCAGGAAGCTAAACTATTCGTGAGCATACATATGAACAGCGTACCTTCACCGAAATGGCGGGGAGCACAGACTTTTTACTATCTTAACAACGGGAACAGTGCTAACTTGGCAGATCTGATCCAGCAGGAACTGAGGCGGAACCTAGAGAACACGGATCGGGTAGCCAAACAGTCAGACAAGCCGGTTTACGTGTTAGAAGCGTTGAAGATTCCTTCAGCACTGGTTGAAGTCGGTTTCTTATCCCATCCGGAAGAATCTGAATTGCTCGGAGATGGCCGTTATCAGCGTAAAGTGGCTGCATCTATCTATCAGGGCATACTCCGCTATAGCTCGGGAGAAGGGGGCGGAAAAACAGCAGATATCGACAAGTAGTGATATAATATTTGTCATAAGATTATATTCACGATATCCATAAAGTCGAGGTGCTGTCATTGATAACAAAGGAGCAACTTGAGGCGGTCTTAAGACCGGTCGCCGAACCCGCTTCACAGCGGAGTCTGATTGAACTGCAGTGGATCAGGGATATTATGATTAAAGAGGATCGGGTATCTCTTACCGTCGTATGCCTGGAGAAAGACGGGAACCTACAGCAGAAGACGGCCGAAGAAATACGGTTTCGCTTGGCAGAAGCGGGAGTAGAGGATGTGCATCTCCGCTTTCGGGAAGCCTCGGAACTCGAGATTGAACAGGCGGGTCTCCGGGCGTCTTCCACGGCTTCCGCAACAGGAACGGCATCATCATCCATTAAAGGCCATGGTGCCGGCTTGGAACATCTTCCTGTGCTGGATCCTGAAAGCGGTGTGAATTTTATAGCCATCGCTAGCGGCAAGGGCGGCGTGGGCAAGTCGACCGTAACAGTCAATCTTGCGGTAGCCCTAGCTCGGCTTGGTAAGCGCGTAGGTTTGATTGACGCGGATATCTATGGCTTTAGCGTGCCGGATATGATGGGGATTGAAACTGCTCCTGCCATTGAAGAAGGCTCAATCCTTCCGGTGGAACGTTTCGGGGTTAAAGTCATGTCCATGGGCTTCTTTATTCAGGATAACAATCCTGTTATCTGGCGGGGGCCTATGCTTGGAAAGATGCTCCGTCAATTTTTTAACGATGTGAACTGGGGTGAACTGGATTACATGCTGCTTGATTTGCCACCAGGCACAGGGGATATCGCGCTCGATGTCCACCAGATGATCCCGCAAAGCCGGGAGATTATCGTGACTACTCCTCATGCTACCGCCGCTTTCGTCGCTGCACGTGCGGGTGCAATGGCGTTAAAGACCGAGCATGAAGTGCTTGGAGTAGTGGAGAATATGGCTTATTACGAGTGCTCAGCGTGCGGACAGAAAGACTACGTCTTTGGTCGCGGCGGCGGCGGGAGACTGGCTGAGACTCTTCATACCGGACTGCTGGCACAAATTCCGCTCAGTGCGCCAGACAACCATCCTTCGGAACCGGACTTTTCGCCGTCCGTTTATAAAGCCGATACACCTGTAGGACAGATGTATATAGACGTTGCCCAAAAAGTAATAGATCAATGCAAAGAAGACTGACCCCTCTGAGGTCAGTCTTTTGCTTTTTATTATGTTGATCAGAAATTGATTTGTTCGAAGGGAACAGCCTAGGAAGAACCTCCGCCTCCTTCTTGGCTTTCTCCTCCGCCTCCCTGATCTCCGCCTTCCTGTCCGCCCTCTTCTCCGCCTGATTTAGGGGACTTTTCCACCTTCGGTTGAAGTTGTTCCTGAACCACGCTTTTGAGAAGCTCCATGACCTCCATTTTAAATAAGGGACTTTGCATAGCTTCTTGCATGACAGTCATCGATTGTTTACGGAAATCGGGGGTCTTGGTGAGATCAAGGAACATTTTCATCACTTCAGGCGATTTCATGATTTCGCTGACCGATTTTTGATATGTCGGATCTTTTATAAGGTCCATATGCATCTGTTTGCTCTGCGAATTAACCGCTTTGGCAAAATCCCCTGCAAATTTCGGATCGGTCATGATTTTTTCCAATTCCTTTTTATATTCCGGTGCTATGAGGGTTTCTTTCACCGCCATGCGGATTTGGTCCGATGATTGTCCCGGAAGAATCATTTTAATGCCGAAACTCCCGCCTCCTCCTGACCCGCCGGATCCGCCCTCGCCCCCTGAGTCCGATCCTGAACCGGAATCCGAACCCGATTCCGACCCGGAGCTGCCGCCTTCTTGCCCGCCTCCACTGCTGCTACCTCCGCTACTGCCCCCGCTTAATGCTTCAAATATGGCTTTTTTGCCATCCTCGGTTTTTAAGATGTCAATCACCATCGATTTTGTGTCTTTGTAGCCTCCCCCACCCTGAGAAGAGGAGGAGCTTTGTTCAGAACCGCAGGCCGCCAGCGGAAGAGAAAATAAACATAAGATGCATACAAACCATCGATAATTCAGCCGTTTCATGGTTCCTTCCTCCTTGTGCTTGTCGCTGTCCTTAGTATGCGGTCGTGAAAAAGGATTTATCCAACCGAAAACAATGGTTTTTTAGCGAGATCGTTGGTAAAATATTTCGGTAATGGGGGGGATACGGTTTGAATTTAAAAAACTGGCTGTTTTTATTTTGGACAACCTTGGTAGTCGGGGCCGTAGGGTCTCTTGTCGTCGGACTGCTGTTGCAGTGGACGAACACGGTTGAACTGAATGGAACCGCGGATTTATTGGTGAATGTCGGCATTTTGCTTGGAGTCGGCATCATGGTCAGCGTATATTCCCAAATGGGATTCTTCGCCTATATGATGATCAATTATATGGGAACAGGCATCTTTTCGCGTACGACCTGGCAATACGTTCAGCTCATCCTTACCACCCTGGCTTTATTGGAGCTATTGTTCTTCCGTACGTTTGTGGGGCGGGAAGGTAAAGGAACTTCCGACTTGGTGCTAGGCATCCTGTTGTTAGTGATCGCGTGCATCGTGGCTTATTTTAAGGCTAAGATGACAAACCGGTCAGCCTGGATCCCGACTCTGTTCTTTATGATCGCCGTGACGATCGTGGAAACCGTAGGAGTACTGAAGATCGGGGTCGATCAGGCAACCGCCTGGATAGTTGCACCGTTAATAGCGTGCAATGCTTATCAGATTTTGATCCTGCACCGGGTGTTAAAACCGAAAATGAAAACCGCATAACAAGAAGCCCGGTAAACTGCACCGGGCTTTTTGCTTTTCCTAAAGATTAGCTTCATTCCGGCTACATTCCGGCTGCCATATCAATTTGTTCTTGGATCCAGGCTTGATCACGAACCTGACTGCCGTGAATTCCGGCTTCCTGCAGCAAATCGGATACTGTCACAAACTCATAACCCTTTTTTCGAAGCTCATCGATGATTACAGGAAGGGCTTCATGGGTTTGCTTTGCGGAATCGCTGGCATGTAGCAGCACGATATCCCCGGGATGGGCCTTTCCAACTACGCGTTTAACGATCGCATCTGCTCCTTTATCCATCCAGTCCTGGGAGTCGGTATCCCATTGAATCACTTTGTAGCCAAGGCCATCGGCGATTTTTAGCACTCGCTTGTCAAAATCTCCGTTAGGCAGTCGCAGCAGATTTGGTGCTTTTCCTGTAAGATCGGTTAAAATAGTATGGGCCGAAGTCAGCTGCTTGGAGATTTCATCTTCACTCAATTCGCTGTAATTTGTATGCTTATGTCCGTGGCTGCCGATTTCATAACCTTCTTGTTGGATGGCCTTGACAATATCCGGATGGGTTTTACTCCAAGGGGAGGAGAGGAAGAAGGTCGCCTTCTGCACTTCTTTATCTTTCAGCACCTTGAGAATCGGTTCCGCACGCTTATCTCCCCAACTAACATCGAAGGTTAAGGCAATGACCTTTTTTTCTGTGGACACACTATAAATAGCTGTCGGGCTGCTCTCTTCGGAGAAGACGGTAATGTGGCTTTGTTCCACATAAATTACACCTGCGGCAAATAATGCTGCGGCAAAAACAAAGAAAAATCTTTTGATCTTCTTTCCGTTCATGACATAGAAGAAATTGTTCATGTGATGGTGCCCCTCTCGTCGTGAGATTGAAATTTGATCCGCTTGTACAATGTATGCTCGTACCTTTTAGCTTTATGACCCTGGAAGGGGATTAGAATCGGAATAGAATTAGGAGGCTTTAAATATATGCTGTCAATAAGTCGATTCATTAAGGATTTGGTTCGCTACAAAAAGATGATGTTCTTGTCGCTCGCTTTGTTTACGGTAGGAATTGTGCTAGGGGCGGCGGGATCCGAAACTATCATTAGACTGGTCGCGCCTCAATTGGAAACTCTCCAGGGATATAGCCGGGAGTTGTCTCAAGCACCGGTACCTGAGCTTAGCTTTTTCAAATTCATTTTTATTAATAATGCAGTAAAGAGTGTTGCCATTATTTTATTCGGTGCGTTTCTTGGATTACTGCCGGCCTTTTTTCTGCTGATGAACGGAATGGTGTTGGGTTTGGTGGTAGCATTGGCCGCGGGACAGGGGGAGAATCTGTTTGATCTGATCGTACTGGGTTTGCTGCCGCATGGAATCATTGAGATCCCGGCAATTTTGATCGCGTCTGCTTATGGTCTTCAATTTGGTTATCTGATGCTGAAAGGGCTTGGCGAGTTAGGAGCAAGAGATCGCGAGGAACGTACTGTGGATTGGAAAGGATTCTTTGTTGCGGCGGGACGAGGGGCTTTTTGGATCGTAGTATTTTTATTGATTGCTGCAATTATAGAAAGTACGATCACTTATCATTTAGTTCGTTAAATAGGAGTTGTCATATTTTTCCCGGAAATTGAGCATAACATTAAAGCGGTCCAAAAGAACGAGTTTATACGGGTAGGTAAAAGGTTAATCAATACCCAGGATATGTAAAGATCGAATGAGATCTCAGAGCCCCGGAAAAAGTCCTAACCTACGTCCTTGTAAAAATCGTATTTTCATCGAAAAAGGAGCTGTTTATGTTATGCTGGGAATGTTATTTAACGAAAAAGAATGCAAGGAACTCGATTATGTCCTTCGTAAAGAATTGGATGAGATGCTTCTTGATTTGAGCGATCAGCGGCTTGATCAGGAGATTCGCCACGCTATTGCAAACCGCTATAAAACCGTTTTTCGGATGTACGCTCGTTTTGCTCCTTCCAAGGAACTCTCGAAATATGCCCGGAGAGGGTAGTTTCCAACGGACAAGTAATAGGATATAATTGGATTTGACTTAACCGATTTAGATGTGGTAAATTATCAAACGTTCCACTTTTTGCGGGACACGGAGAGAATGGCAGAGTAACATTGAAAAATATTTTTTTTCAAAAAACTCTTGCAAAGAACTTGCTCTCTATGGTATATTATAAAAGTCGCCGCTGGAACGCAGCGATGAACGAAAGTGAAGTTGATCTTTGAAAACTG
>DJTQ01000310.1 GCA_002439285.1 Paenibacillaceae bacterium UBA6304 | reverse complement strand
TCATAGGTCAAATAAGCGAGCAGATCGGCCTTACTATCCTCTAATTTTCCTGTCTTATAGTAAATCTCCGCTCTGACATACAGAGCTTCCCGGGTATCTTTAATGTTCAAATCACCCCGATCAAGCGCCTGAGTCAAATAAGGAATTCTGGCATCGCCGGCTTCTTCCCAAGCGTAACCAAGGGTGCCTAGAAGCAACCATTGTTTGCCGTCCAACGCACCCGTTTCTTTCAATTCATGCAAAGTTTCAAGGCACGCATCGTTCATTTCCGCGTCAAGATAAAGTTCAGCCAACTCCCGAAGTCCGGCTGATTCATCCTCTTCACCGGAAACTGCCCTAAGTCTGATGTTTTCAATCCGCGCCCGGTCAATAGCGAACAATGCGTTCCTTGCATGGAGGTCTTCGGGATAGTGAACGAGCAGCCCCTTGAGTACAGGTCTTGCTTCGGTTTCCCTGCTCTGGGCGCGTAAGCTTTGGGCTAGGCCGTAAAGAGCTTCATGGTGTTCCGGGTTTCCTTCGAGCAGAGAACGGTACAGAGCTTCCGATTCTTCGGGCCGTTCCAAATGCAGCAGCGCGTTGGCAAGCCCCAGTCTGCCGTCCTCTTCTTCCGGAACCTCGCGATGCAGTGACCCGTAAGCGAGCGCGGCTTCCTCCCAACTTAGCCGCATAGCGGCCAGACGGCCGGCCAGCCGAAGCGTATCCGGATCATTCGGCACGATCTCTCCGGCTTTGGCCAGCATTTCGCCAGTATACTCAAAATCGCCTTGCATAAAGGAATTATACGCCGCGTCTCGAAGAGCAAGGAACGCTTCCATATCGGCTCCGGCTTCGGCTTCACCTGCCAGGTGATCGTAGCGCAGATCAAGCGGGCCGGTGATTTGCCACATGACATGCTGAACAAATTGTTCCGGGAAATATTGAACCAATTCCAGCTCCAGTTCGGTCCAGCCGAACGTTTGGTTGAGAATATGCCAAACGCGCTGTGGAAGCCAAGGCCGATCCATTAGCAACCTAAGGAGTTGGAATCGTAATATTTGCCTTACCTCGATTCCGGAGTATGTATCTTCCTCCAGCAGCAGATACCAGACTTCGGCATCAATTCTGGAAGCCAACCGGTCATAAATTTCCGCAGCTTGCCGCAGAAACCGGGATGCCGTCTCTTCCGGCGGCTCAGGTTCGGAGTCGGCCAAATGGCCCGAATCGGTGGCAGGGACCGTGCCGGCTTCCTCCATTTGTTCAATTAACTCCGGGTTATGTAGAGATGGATCGGCCCCGCTGCTTAGACGCTCCTGTTCGGCGGAGGCAATTCTTCTTGCGGCCTCGTAGGCTTCCCGCAACCGTTGGAATCCTTCCGGGTCCTCTTCGGGATGACTTTGTTTCAAAAGCTGGCTGTAAGTCCGTTTAATCAAAATAAGATCGCTTGTTATGTCAATGCCCAACACAGTCCATGGATTCATTGTTAAAACCTCATATTCCTTTCGATTTCGTTCAAAAAGGCACTGAATGCTTCTGCTTCCCGGCGGATTTCGCGGTCATCCTGAGATTGGAGCGTCTGTTCGAAGCGTAGCAGCCAGAGCGCAATCATCTCCCGCCGATCACCGAGTATTTCTTCGTACAGCCGTTCCCCGCGGGCCAGCATGAGGCGGTTTTCCGCCCGGTCGCGTGGATGGATCTTGATCGCGGACAGCTCCGTGAACCGCTGCTCGATCGCCTCCTTCGAATATTGTTCCGGATTTTCTTCAATGTAGATTTTGTTCATGGCACCCGTCGAAGCAACGGTTGTCTCCACTTCGAGAATTCCGTTAATGTCGTAAGTGAACCGGACTTGAACCGCCTGTTCTCTGGCTTTGCCCGGCGGAACATCAACTTTTAGCTCACCCAGCTTGATATTGTTCTCGGTTCTCCGGCTCTCGCCTTGATAAATTTGAAAATGGATTACGCTCTGCCCGTCATGAATGGTGGTGAAGCTTTCCACTCTACTGACGGGAACAACCGTATTCCGCTCGATGATCGGGCAGAAATGGCCGGATTCGTACTGACCCGAGTTTTTCAGAACGGACACGTCCGTACCGAGCGTATAAGGACAAACATCGGTCAGCACAATGTCGTTCAGCGCTTTATCCCGGGCTTTCATGGCCGCCTGAAGCGCCGCGCCTACCGCGACGGTTTCATCAGGATCGATATGACTGGAAGGAAGTCTGCCGAACAATTTGGCGACGGAAGCGGAAATGAGCGGCATCCGGGTGGCTCCTCCGATCAGAATAACAGCATCCAGCTCCGACGGGCGAAGCCGTGCGTCGTTAAGCGCGCGTTCGACAGGATGCCGCAGACGCTGGAGCAAGGGCTTGGCAAGCGCTACGAAGCGGTCTCTGTTCACTTCGCAAGATAAAGGGCGTCCGTTCAGATTCAGATTCATCACGGCGGAGCTGCTGACACTCAGCTGATATTTTCCGAGTTCGGCTTGTTTTCTTAAAGCTTCCTTTTGCTTGAGATCCAGCTCCTCTTCGGAAATTCCGTTGCGGTCAAGCAGTTCCTCCATCAAGATGGTGGTAAAATCTTCGCCCCCGAGAAAGTTATCGCCGGCCACTGCCTGAACTTCCAGCAGGTCACCGAATTTCTCCAAGATCGAGACGTCGAAGGTTCCTCCGCCCAGGTCGTAGATCAGAAATTTGGTATCTTCGGCCTGCTCGTGCAAGCCGTAAGCGATGGCGGCGGCCGTCGGCTCGTTGATCAACCGCTCGACGCGAAGCCCGGCCAGTTGGCCGGCTCTTCGGGTTGCCTGCCGCTGCATGTCGTTGAAATAGGCCGGCACGCTGATTACGGCCTCCTCGACAGGCTCGCCCAGATAGGCTTCGGCATCCTCCTTTAAGGCACGAAGAATCATGGAGGACAGGTCCTCCGGGGTAAAACGGTACTTCCCGAGTTCAAATGTTTTGCTTGTTCCCATATATCGCTTGAATACCGACACCGTCAACTGAGGATGGGTAATCAGCCGCTGCTTCGCAATGTCGCCGATGAGGATTTCCCCGTGTTCGTCCACGCTGACGACCGAGGGAGTGAGATGCCTCCCGAACGCATTGGGGATAAGTCGGACCCGGCTCCCGTCCCAGCACGCGGCCAGGCTGTTGGTCGTCCCCAAATCGATACCTATTACTGACATGATGTTCTCCTCTTCGATATGACTTCCTTTTACTTCACGATTATGTATAAAACCCTGTAAAACAACTCGCTGACTTACTAATAATTTAGCATAATTTGCCGAAAAAGGGCGGTGCGATTTATTTCATATAAACGGACTTTCTGTTTGATGAGGAAGCCAAAAAATAATCTGCCCTTTACTCTAGTAAACGCCTCCTCGTATGCCGCACAGGAAATGAATGAGAATGTGGAGTTGTTGGCAAAATAGGTTCACCTGCGGGGCAAGAAGTCCCGGACAAGGAGGGACCGGAATTGAGTATGAAGCGAGGAGAACAGGAAGCTTCATGGCTATCTGAAAAGATGTCGGCACAGGTGGATTTTGAACAGCGGAAGCTCGGTTCTTCGGGAGAGATTGGACTGCAATATTTAAGAAGCTTAACGAATTCGGATACGATTAACCGTTACATCATCACTCCAAGCTATGAAATGGAAAGTAAACAAGCCTTCGAGAAGTATATCGCTTCCTTTCCGGGGACGGTTGAGCCTGAGGATCGACAGCAGCTTCTTGAATATGTGCTCAAAGGGTTTGTGCTGGTTGTTGTTGGGCACCGCGGTTATTTATTCGATGCCGTTAAGGTAGAGTCCAGCGGCATTGGGGAAGCGGTAAACGAGGCCATCGTCCAAGGCCCGCGGGATGCGCTCAGTGAAAGAATCGAGACAAACCTG
>DJTQ01000314.1 GCA_002439285.1 Paenibacillaceae bacterium UBA6304 | reverse complement strand
CTCTTCGGGCAAGATCGTATAATGGGTCATTGTGTAATCCCTCCCGCAGGTTGAACGTTCCGCCTCGATTCGATAAGGGTGTTCAATTGGTTCAGCCCTTCACCAATTCCGCCGATCCCGTCGATCAAGCCGTACTTCACCGCATCATTGCCACCAACGGCGGTTCCGATATCCCGGTTCAATTCCCCTGTCTTGAACATCAGTTCTTTAAAGGTATCCTCAGGAATCCGTGAATGTGCGGTAACAAAGCGAACGACCCGCTCCTGCATCTTCTCGATGTATTCGAACGTTTGCGGAACGCCGATCACCAGGCCGGTCATCCGAATCGGATGAATCGTCATTGTGGCGCTTTCGGCAATAAGGGAGAAGTCCGAGGCTACGGCGATGGGAACGCCAATGCTGTGCCCTCCACCTATAACGACTGTAACCGTAGGCTTGGACAATGACGCTATCATTTCCGCAATGGCGAGTCCGGCTTCCACGTCTCCTCCTACTGTATTCAAGATGATCAGCAAGCCTTCAATCCGCGGGTTTTGCTCCGCAGCTACAAGTTGGGGAATCAGATGCTCGTACTTCGTAGTTTTATTTTGCGGAGGAAGCACGAGATGGCCTTCGATCTGGCCGATAATCGTCAAACAGTACACATTCGATTCGCCTGGCGTCGGTACGGACGTTTGCCCAAGCTGCTGAATGGCTTCGGTTACCGCTGCGGTCTTCTTTTCCAAGTCCGGCTGCACCGGTGGCATTTCCGCCTCCTGGTCCGCCGCTGCAACTCCAGTTTTTTTGTTCATATCGTCACGTTTCCTTCCAGCCTTTCGGCCTGTTGTCGTAGCTTGCCATCCATACATGAACTAGTATGCCGACCTTCTCCCGGTCTCTATTCCCCCGGCTAACTTCCCGACAACTACAATCAAAGCGAAATAAAAAACAAAGCTTAAAATTTAAAAATTCAAAAAGCCCCTTCTCCCGCAAGGAACCGTCCAATATTACCGGCAGGAGAAGAGGCGACTGTGTGCCTAACTATAAACTTGTCATATCCGAAAATCAAACTTCCATAATAATTGGAAGAATCATCGGTCTGCGACGGGTCTGTTCATAAAGGAAACGTCCCAGCGAATCCTTCACGCTCGTCTTGAGCGATGCCCATTCATTCACATTTTCGCTCATCAGTTTCTCCAGCGTGCTGGAGACAATCCGGTTGGCTTCATCCAGAAGGCCTTCGGATTCACGAACATAAACAAAACCTCTGGAAATAATGTCCGGACCGGATACGATCGAGCCGTCTTGCTTGCTCAGTGTAACGACGACAACGAGAATGCCATCCTGGGATAACAATTTGCGGTCGCGGAGAACGATGTTACCTACATCTCCTACACCAAGTCCGTCAATCAGGACATTGCCAGCCGGTACTTTTCCGGCCTTACGGGCAGCCCCGCCTTGAATTTCAACTACATCTCCGATATCGAGCAGGAAGATGTTCTCCGGCTCTACACCGACCGATTGACCAAGCAGCGAATGCTTGCGAAGCATCCGGTATTCGCCGTGAATCGGAATAAAATACTTAGGACGCATGAGGTTAAGCATCAGCTTGAGCTCTTCCTGGCTACCGTGTCCGGATACATGCACGCCCGAGTTGGAACCGCTGTATATAACTTCCGCGCCTAGGCGGAACAATTCGTCAATAGTTCTTCCAACATACTTCTCATTGCCAGGTACCGGGGTTGCCGCAATGATAACCGTATCGCCTGGCAAAATATCCACCTTACGGTGAGTTGAACGGGCCATACGCGTCAGCGCCGACATCGGTTCTCCCTGACTGCCTGTACACAGAATAACGACGCGGTCCGCCGCCATCTTATTCACTTCTTCTGGTTCGATCAAAATGCCTTCCGGAACATTCAAATAACCAAGTTCCGAAGCGATCGATACTACATTGACCATGCTGCGGCCAATAATGGTTACTTTGCGTCCCGTCGAGAAGGCTGCGTCAATGACCTGCTGAATCCGGTGCACATTCGATGCGAATGTCGCAACTACGACACGTTGCTCCGCTTTACGAAAAATATCGTCAAGTACGATTCCGACATTCTTCTCCGAAGGCGTGAATCCCGGTTTCTCGGCATTGGTGCTATCTGACAGCAGGGCCAGTACACCATTCTTTCCGATCTCACCCATACGGTGCAAATCGGCAAATTGATCATTGACTGGAGTATGATCGAATTTGAAGTCACCCGTGTGAACAACGTTGCCTTCCGGCGTCTCGATGCACACTCCGACAGAGTCAGGAATACTGTGATTTGTTCTGAAGAAAGACGCTTTCATCGTAGATCCCAACTGAATCTCCGAATCCGCATGGATCAATATCCGTTTCGTGTCCCCGAGTAACCCGGCTTCTTTCAGTTTGTTTTCAACCAGACCCAGCGTTAGCTTTGTCCCGTAAACCGGCACGTTCAGGTTTCTAAGCACATAAGGCAATCCGCCGATATGGTCTTCATGGCCGTGAGTCAACACGATACCTCTTACCTTGTCACGGTTCTCCGTCAGGTAAGTAATATCGGGAATCACGATGTCGATGCCGAGCATGTCCTCTTCCGGAAATTTCAAACCGGCATCAATGACGACAATGTCATTGGCATACTGGACGACATACATGTTCTTCCCGATTTCAGCGACGCCGCCCAGGGCAAAGATCATCAATTTATCATTATTCATTTTTTTAGACAAGTGAATCTAACCCTCCTATTATTTTGGACGTCATAATTTGTAAATGCACCGATCAGTGCAATTCTTATATTAAATTTCAATTAAAAATCACCGCACCCAGTCACTTGAAACCATTATACATGATTAAAATGGCAAAATACAAGTCAGCCGCCTGCCGCCTCCATAACGTTACCTTGCTCCATACCAAAAAAACCGATGCCTATAATGCAGGCATCGGTTTATGGAAATGCAACATATATTTGGTTGTTAGCCAAGAAGTTTACGAATTCGGGCTGCTTCCTCATCATTCGGCGGAACCAGCGGCAGACGTACGGAGCCGACAGCATATCCCAATTCGTTCAGTGCATACTTCACAGCTACCGGGTTTGGACATTCGAACAAGCCCTTGAATACCGGAAGCAGAGTCTGATGCAATTTAGCCGCTGATTCTACATTTCCAGCGACAAACAATTCGATCATTTCTTTAATCGCAGGTCCGGCAATATGGCTGGCAACGCTGACGATACCGTAAGCGCCTACGGCAATGGCTGGCAATGCGGAGGCATCGTCTCCGGAATAGACTTTGAAGCCTTCAGGAGCTTCCGCGGCGATTCCGGCCACCTGCTCCAAAGAAGCGCATTCCTTCGTAGCTATGACGTTGGGAATTTGGGCCAGACGGAGCGTCGTCTCTTTGCTAAGGCTAATCATGGTTCGGCTTGGAACGTTGTAAAGCATAACCGGAAGCTTCGTAGAATTGGCGATCGCCTCAAAATGGCGATAAAGACCTTCCTGGTTCGGCTTATTGTAGTAAGGCGCCACAAGCAACAGTCCGTCTACGCCAACGGCCTCAGCTTCTTTCGATAAATGGATCGAATGAGCCGTGTTATTGCTTCCCGTGCCTGCTATAATTCTACAGCGTCCGGCCGCATGTTTGACGGCAAAAGCGAACAATTCCAATTTTTCCTCATCGGTTAAAGTTGGAGACTCCCCTGTCGTTCCGCAAACGACAAGGCTGTCAGACTTCTGATTTACGATCAAATAATCCATAAGTCGTGCGGTTTGTTCCCAATCGATCTCGTTCCGGTTATCGAAGGGAGTTACCATCGCTGTTATCAATCTTCCGAAATCCACGCTGTCTCCTCCTTAAAATTGTATGATATCCCCAATAATGCCGTGTTACTTGCCAAGTTCAAATTTGGCATGCAGCGCACGAAGGGCTTGCACCATATCTTCTTTGTTCACTAGAACCCAAATCGTCGTATTGGAATCGGCGGATTGGAGGATTTGGATCTTCTGTTCGGTAAGCGCCTCTACAATCCGGGCCATAATTCCGGGTACACCATTGATCCCACCGCCGATGACCGATACTTTGGCACATCCGCTTACAATCTGAGGGTGAAATCCAAGGTCGTCAAGTACTCGCCGCGCTTTGTCCGCCTCACTGTCAAATACGGTATAAACCGCTCCCGACGGGGTAACATTAATAAAATCAACACTGATTGCATTCTCCGCCATCGCTTTAAACACCTGCAACTGCAGGTTGTCCGAACCGCTGGCGCCTGACTCAACCTTGATCTGGGTCACGTTGGCGACATAAGCAATACCAGTCACATAACGGTCGACAATCCCGATTTGCACGTCTTTAAAACCTTCCGGATTGGCCACCAGAGTTCCTTCGCTTTGCGAAAATGTGGAGCGCACCCTAACCGGGATTCCGGATTGCATGGCGATTTCCACGGCACGGGGATGAATTACCTTCGCTCCCTGGTGAGCCATATTGCATATTTCGGCATAGCTGACATAATCAAGTGGCTTGGCGTCCTCCACAATCCTCGGGTCGGCGGTGAGAATTCCGTCCACGTCGGTATATATATCCACCATTTCTGCATGCAACGCCGCACCCAACGCAGTTGCCGACGTGTCGCTTCCTCCACGTCCGAGCGTGGTGAAATCGCCGCTTTGATTTTGTCCCTGGAAACCGGTGACGATGACAACATCCGAGGTTTGCAGTTCTTCCACAACCCTTGCAGGTACCATATCAAGGATTCTGGCATTACCGAATTGACTGTCTGTACGGAAGCCCGCTTGAGCCCCTGTAAGTACGACGGAACTGATGGATTGTTCCTGAAGCAGGCTGCAAAGCATCGTTGCCGAAATAATTTCCCCGCAGCTAAGCAGTAAATCCTGTTCGCGCGAAGGCAGTGAGCCTCCGCCTGAAGCTATCAAATCCAAAAGCGTGTCCGTGGCGTAAGGATCGCCCTTACGTCCCATAGCTGAAACAACAACGACAAGCCGGTAACCGTCTTTCAGTTCCCGGCGGATATGCGAGATGACATGTCCTCTGGCTTCCTTTGTCGAGAGAGACGTGCCACCGAACTTCTGCACCAAAATGCGCATGGGTATTCCTCCATTTTAAGTAAGCGGAGCAAAGCGATTCTTCATTCCGTTGTTCTTAATTTAAGTAGATAATAATCCGGCGTTCATCTTCCTGCGCCGCAATGACTCTCTGCGTAATGTCAGGAACGCCGGACAAAAACCTTCCGTGTCTTAGTCCCGAAACCGTTCAATAATTAGCGGCTGGAGTTGTTTACCTTCAATCGCCGCATAACAGGTCTCAGGTACAAGCTCCATTCGCGCTACGAGCGAATTAGGTTTGTTATCAGGGTTATCCTGACCGAATGGAACAAAATAAATATGTTTAGCTACGATCAGTTTGGCGATATTCGCCATATTGAAGCCTAATCCGTCATTGGTTGAAACCGCAAGCACCACTGGACGCCCATTGCGAAGCGTTGCCTTGGCAGCCATTAGCACAGGACTGTCCGTAACCGCATTAGCCAGCTTGCTTGTCGTAGTCCCCGTACAAGGAGCGATGGCCAGCACATCAAGCAATTTGGTAGGTCCAAGCGGCTCCGCGTCGACAATTGTAGAAATGATATCATTCCCTGTTATATCTTTCAATTGATCTTGCCAATGATCCGACTTACCGAAACGAGTATCCGTGCTCAGTACGGATTGCGAAATGATCGGCACCACGTTGGCACCCTCATCGACAAATCGTTGGATCTGAGGCATAACCTCAGCCAAGGTACAATGCGATCCCGTCACAGCATAACCCACTGTTTTTCCCTGCCAATTCACTCTTCATCCCCCCGTAAATGAAACTCTTCCATAATCGACTGACTAAGCGTTTTCGCCATGATGATTCCAGCCGTTTTGGGAGCGACGATTCCGGGCAAACCGGGAGCAAGGAGCGCCTTGATTCCGCGCTTCTCGGCAAACCGGAAATCCGTTCCGCCGGGAGCCGAGGCAAGGTCGATAATAACTGCTTGACGGGGCAGCTTCGAGATGATTTGCGCTGTGACTATCATAGTCGGAATTGTATTAAAAATCAAGTCAATCCCGCTTGTGTAAGCGTTCAAATCCGTTGCCACAAAAGGCTTCCAGCCCATTTGCACCGCCCGAGCCACATCGGCCTCCTTCCGGACTCCTACCTGTACATTCGCTCCTAAACCCTGCAATGTTTTTGCCAATGTAAAACCCGTTCGCCCCATCCCAAGGACCATACAATTGGAGCCATGAATGGTAAACTCCGTATTCTGAATCGCCATCATGACCGCACCCTCGGCCGTCGGAATCGAGTTATAAATCGCTACATCGTCCCGTTCCAGCAATTCGATCAAGCGAAACCCGGCTTCCGCTCCCATCCGCTTCAAAAAACTTTTGGCCATACCCGTATAGACTAATGTACCTTCCTTTATCGCCGAAATCAGTTCCTTCCTCAAAACCAGATTCTCCTTGGAAAAAGGTGCGGCTATTTCTCCCTGATCTGTACAGCCAACTACGGGAAGAACGATCACATCCGCACCTTGAAGCAGCTCCGGGGTTAGCGTTTCAAGAGTGGCGCCGGCAAGCGGAATATCCAACTTGTCAAAGCCTACCACTGTCACTGTAGCGTCCATTTCCACACATTTGTTGATCACTTCCACCTGGCGGGCGTCTCCGCCCAAAAATACGATGGTTAGACCCGTTAACATGAAGTTCGGCACTCCTTCCAGGCAATACAATATAAAGCATCTTATGCCGTGGCCTACGATGTGGTGAAAACCGGGGTCATGAATAAAAAATAAAGACCTCGCCACTTAGTGACGAGGTCTCTATAAATAAGATGATAATATTACTTCGTTCCGGTATGACCAAACCCGCCAGCTCCGCGGACGGTTTCCGACAATTCATCGACCTGGTGCAAATTGATGTCCGGTACGATCTGGAACACCATCTGGGCGATGCGCTCGTTGCGTTTAATCGTGAACGGCTCTTGTCCCAGGTTAATCAGCAATACTTTGATTTCGCCCCGATAATCGGCGTCGATGGTCCCTGGCGTGTTTAGGCAAGTGATGCCATGTTTAAATGCGAGACCGCTGCGCGGGCGAATTTGCGCTTCGAGACCACCTGGCATGGCGATTGCGATCCCGGTAGGTACCAGGCTTCGCTGTCCCGGTGACAGCAGCAAATCCTCGGTTACAGCAGCATACAAATCAAACCCTGAAGCCAGTTCCGACATTTTGCGGGGAAGCTCGATATCTTCATTTCCCGCGATTAATTGAATCTGTACATCAAATGACAAGTTCATCTCTCCTTATTCCTGAAAGCACACGATCCGAAGCCCCTACCATAGCAAGTGCATACGGCTGTTTGAACATGGTTTTCAGCACTTCATTTACATGATCCATAGTTACGGCTTCAATCCGGGCGATCATTTCATCGAGCGTATAATGACGCCCTAGCATCAGTTCATTTTTACCAAGACGGTTCATCCGGCTACTTGTGCTCTCCAAGCTAAGAATCAAACTGCCCTTTAGTTGTTCTTTGCCTTTTCGGAGTTCACTGTCACTGATGCCCTTTACAGCAACCTCATGCAAGATCTCTTTCGTCAGTTCCAGCACTTCTTGGGTCTGTTTGGGCGCCGTCCCGGCGTAAACGGTAAACAATCCGCTATCCGCATGAGAGCTGTGATAAGAATATACCGAATAGGCGAGGCCTCTCTTTTCCCGAATCTCCTGAAACAGCCTGGAACTCATTCCGCCGCCCAAAGCATTATTCAACAGAACCATGGCATACTGGTTAGGATCCCCGACCGGAAGTCCTGGGAAAGACATGCAAATATGATTCTGCTCGGTCTTTTTGCGGTGAAACTTGAGTGCCCCGAGAAAATCAGGAGCGCTTAAGATATCCGCAACCCCCCGGTTGTTGAAATCCCCGAAATACTGCTCAAGCAATTCGAGAATCGAGTCATCAATATTGCCCGCAACCGCAATGACGGTATTCTCGATCGTATACTTCTCTTTCATATACTTGCGAAGATCCGCCGGCCCCATGGTCCGCAATTTCTCCTCCGTTCCGAGAATAGGAAGCGCCAGCGCATGGCTGCCATAGGCCGCTTCTGCCAGCAAATCGTGGACCATATCGTCAGGCGTGTCCTCGTACATTGAGATTTCTTCTACGATTACATTCTTCTCTTTTCGCAGTTCTTCTTCATCAAACTGCGAACGGAAAAACATGTCCGAGAGTACGTCCACCGCAATCGGCAGATGTTCGTCCAGTACTTTGGCGTAATAGCAAGTATATTCCTTGGACGTGAAGGCATTCACGTTGCCCCCGATAGCATCAAATTGCTCAGCGATATCTTTGGCGCTGAATCGATCCGTCCCCTTGAACAACATGTGTTCAATAAAATGAGAAATGCCGCCCATCTCAGGCGATTCGTTACGGGATCCCGTCTTCACCCAAATGCCGAATGACACCGACCGGCAAGTTGGTATTTTCTCCATAACCACCCGAAGGCCGTTATTCAGTTGCGTTATGTTCACGAATGGCCCTCCTAAATTTCTGCTTAGCAGTTTGTGACTGCATTAATTACATTGTAGTAAACCTTGCTTCGAAAGGAAACAAATGCAACAATATCCTATCAAAAAAACGCCAACTCCTCAACTCTTCAACTCCCCGGCACATCCGTCCGTTCACTCGACAACGTTTCGTCCACCGTTCCCAACTGGAGCCCTTTATTGCGAATGACCTGGATCATTCCCTTAAGCGCATCGCGCGAAGAAGCGGTTGGATGCATCAGGATCAGCGAGCCCGGCTCCACCTTATTTGCGATCCGATTTATGATTGTTTCCGCAGGCGGCTTTCGCCAATCGATCGTGTCTACGGTCCAAAGCACCGTTTTCAGGCCTTGTTCGGCAGCCAGCCGGACAGTGCGGTCATTGAAATCTCCGGATGGAGGAGCAAACCATCGGTTATTTACCCCAAGTTTCTCTTTGAGTACAGCCTTCGTCTTTGAAATTTCAAGTCTAGCCCGGCTGTCGTCCAATTGGCTCATGTTAGGGTGCGAATAAGCATGATTCTCAAGCTGATGGCCGCGTTTTTGAATCTCCAGCGCGAGATCGGCATTCTTTTTCAACCAACTTCCATCGAAAAAGAAAGTTGCCTTTACCTTGGCCCCATCCAACGTATCAAGCATCGGTATGATATATTCGTTTCCCCAAGCGACATTGATCATCAAAGCGACCATCGGTTTTTGGGGATTTCCCCGGTAGATCGGATGGGCTCCTAAATCATCGAGGTTGATCTTTGGCTTGATTTCTTTATATACATAATCAATTTCCGAGCCCTCCGGCTTTAACCTTGCCTTCTGGTAAGTACTCTCAACGTCAACCTCAAGCCCGTTATATCCCGGAATTGCCCGCCATACCCGGTCGACAACAGCGTCCACCGGCTCAATCTTGCGCTTGGCCGCCTCCTCCTTGATCTTTGCCAGAAGCTGCTCTTCCCCCCGACTGTCCGCGAATCTCCCGAAAGCATCTTGACCCCGTTCTTGATTGCCTCCCCCTTCTACGAAGTCGCGGATTCCGGCAAATTGCCCAAGCACAAAGACCAGAACCATGCAGAGAAACACCAAAGCGAACTTTTTCCGATTCATGACAGACTCATCCCTTCAGCGGGTTTTGTCCTCATCATATGAGAACAAGCAGGGATTTATGCGGACATGCGGTTCAAAAAAGTAAGAAAAACGCCTGACGGCGTCTTTGGGGTTCGGACTTCTACGTTTGTGCGTGAGGAGGCATGGGTATGGGATTTCCCCCGCTGTTAAAGTCGTGTTCTTATTTAATGGTCCACCCTTTGGCATTAGACGACTCCATTCTTCTGTGCCACCGCAAGAACAAGTCGTGAAATGTTGAAAAAAAAGAGCCAGAAATATTTCATTCTGTCTCTTTCCGCGTTAGATAGGTGTAACAGTTGCCAGATCTCAGGATGGTGAATTCTCCGCTTCGGCGGTCAATACCGCTTTGCGGGAAAGATTTACCCGGCCCTGCTGATCGATTTCCGTTACTTTAACAGTGACGGTATCTCCGATAGCTAACACATCTTCCACTTTAGCTACGCGTTCTGTTGAAACCTGGGAAATGTGTACGAGACCGTCTTTACCCGGCAAAATCTCCACGAAAGCGCCGAATTTCTCGATCCGTTTTACCGTACCCACATAGATTTCTCCAACCACGACTTCCTTCACGATGCCTTCGATAATCGAACGGGCTTTGTTGTTCATTTCTTCATTGGTAGAAGCAATGAATACTCGACCGTCTTGCTCGATATCGATTTTCACGCCGGTTTCTTCAATAATTTTATTGATGATTTTACCGCCGGCACCGATAACATCACGGATTTTGTCCGGATTGATGTTCATGATCATGATCTTAGGCGCATAAGGAGACAAATGTTCCTTCGGCTTTTGAATGCGATCCACCATCTTCGAAAGGATGAACATACGACCTTCCCGTGCCTGGGAAAGCGCATCGTTCAAAATCTGACGGTCGATCCCATCGATTTTGATGTCCATTTGAATCGCGGTAACGCCTTCCGACGTACCGGCAACTTTAAAGTCCATATCTCCGAGGTGGTCTTCCATCCCTTGGATATCCGTAAGGATCGACACATGTTCGCCGTCCTTGATCAAGCCCATCGCTACACCGGCTACCGGTGCTTTGATCGGAACGCCCGCGTCCATCATTGCCAGTGTGCTGGCGCAGATGCTGGCTTGGGAAGTCGAGCCGTTGGATTCCAATACTTCGGATACGAGACGAATCGTATACGGGAACTCGGATTCAGGCGGGATGACCTTGGACAGCGCTCTTTCGCCGAGTGCTCCATGTCCGATTTCACGACGTCCCGGTGCACGAAGCGGTCGAGCTTCGCCTACGCTGAACGGCGGGAAATTATAATGGTGCATGAACCGTTTCGATTCTTCCGGATCGATGCCGTCCAAAATTTGCACATCGCCCAAAGCCCCTAACGTACATATGCTAAGCGCTTGAGTCTGACCACGGGTAAACAGGCCGGAACCATGCGTACGCGGCAGCAGATTAATATCGCATTCGATCGGCCGGATTTCATCCAGTTTACGTCCATCAGGACGTACTTTGTCATGCGTAATCAGGCGGCGCACTTCTTCTTTAACGATGTCATGCAGCACTTCCTTCACATCGCCAAGAAGCTCTGGAGACTCTATGTACTTCTCCTCAAAATGAGCAACCGTTTCATCATTAATCGCGTCGATTGCATCCTGACGTGCATGCTTCTCAACGATTTTCACGGCTTCAACAAGACGTGACTCGGCAAAAGCGCGAACCTCGCCATTCACTTCCGCATTGACCGCATGAAGCTTGACTTCCATTTTTTCCTTACCTGCTACGGATACCAACTCTTCAATGGCAGCCACAATATTCTTGATTTCGTCATGACCGAACATGATCGCTTCCAGCATAACTTCTTCCGGAACTTCGTTGGCTTCCGCTTCCACCATCATGATGGCGTCTTTGGTCCCTGCCACTACGACATAGATGTCGCTGGCTTCCTGCTGAGCAAGATCCGGGTTAATCACGAATTGTCCGTCTATACGACCGACTGCAACTCCACCGATCGGACCGTTAAACGGCACATCCGAAATACTAAGTGCTGCGGAAGTACCGATCATAGCAGCAATTTCAGGTTCGCAGTCCTGATCTACGCTCATCACCAGATTGACGATTTGCACGTCATTACGGAATCCTTCCGGGAACAACGGACGGATCGGTCTGTCGGTCAAGCGGCTGGCGAGAATCGCCTTTTCACTTGGACGTCCTTCCCGTTTAATGAAGCCGCCGGGAATTTTACCTACGGCATACAACTTTTCTTCATAATTGACTGTAAGCGGGAAGAAATCCAGATCTTTAGGCTCCGACGAAGCCGTTACCGTACATAAAACCGCGGTTTCTCCGTACCGTACCATTACTGCAGCATTAGCCTGTTTAGCCAAACGTCCGGTTTCCAGTATAAGAGGTCTTCCTCCCAACTGCATTTTTACATGTTTTTCCATGAAATCCCTCCTTATCACAATTAACAGTTCGGTACAAGTCTCATTATTTCCTGCTTTTAACCCATTCATAAACATAGATTGTCGAGCGGAGTGATTTTTTAGCTAATCCATGAAACTTGTCCATCACAAAATATTCCCTGCACATCAAGAAAACGCCTTGCGGCGTTCACGGAAGTCCGGCCGTCCTGTGAATTCAAAATTTTGTTCACATTTCCCGGCTGAGGACAAGAACAATTAGCTGGAAAATATAACGTTAATTCAGCGCGTATCCCCAAATCCCCTCAATTAACTGGAAAACCTCCCGCTAATTACCTGCTTTATACTGAAATCGGAAGTCGTTGGCGGAATTAGATGGAGGTTTTCCAGCTAAATGTTGGGAAATCCAGCTTATGCCATAATTAGCTGGAGGAAATCCATCTAAATCAATTGACCGCATAGGCTTTGATAGCATAGGCCTTGACGGCATAGCCTTTGATGGCAAACACCAAAGGGCATAGGATGCACCCGATCTTCCCCTTCCAGAATTCTCCCCCTAATAGGCTACCGTAAACCGCGCCTGGATAAATTGTGGATCTTCAGCCTCATCCAGCAAGGCCACTGCATAGTCCTCGACGGAGATCCGGCTTTGATCCCGCTCATCGGTAACGAGCTGGTTCATCCCGATCCGAAACTGGCCTGTCCGTTTACCAGGCTCGATCACCGCGGCAGGGCTCAGCACCGTCCACACGATGTCCGAATCCTTGTAAATGCGGAACGCATCCTCGTGCGCTTGGGCCAACGGGCGGATTTCCTCGGGAAACTCCGGCGTGTCCAGCAGCCGAACCCCCGGCGCCACCTCGAGTCCCCCCGCCCCGCCAACAGCGATCAACCGGCGTACTCCGCCGCTCCGAGCGCCTTCGATCAGGGAACGCGTTGCCTCGGACAGCTCGTTCTCTGCGCCAAACCTTGGCCCGTATGCGCTGATGACCAGATCACAGCCCTCTACCGCACCGGCTACCGAATCCGGCATCAAGATGTCTCCGGTAAGAACATGTAAATTTTCTCTTCCAGCCTCGGCGCTTAACTTATTAATATCCCGGACCACAGCCGTAACGTCATGCCCCCGCCGCAACGCTTCCTCCAAAACGGTTTTACCGATCGTTCCCGTGCTACCGAATATAGCTATTTTCATATTGTTTCCCCTTCCTTCCGATTACAGACTGTAATTCCATCCAAATAGTATGCACTAATTTTCCAGAGTTTTACGCCATATTTCCCACTTTACTGTTATTACCCTTTCCACCAATACATTTCATTCATATTACTTCTCATTGATCTAATAACGCGATTCCCCGAGAGAACTCTCCTTATATTTCAAAATATACAGCCCCTCCTCTTCCTTCCACTCCGCATAGGCGACATCTCCGGGTTCTTTGCAGCCCTCCCGCTTTAATTCCTCGCGCAGCCAAGTCTCTTTTTTGCCGATTAGATTTAAGTGTTCCTGATTTATTTTTCCATTCTCAATCAGACTGTAGGACAAATGCGCAGTTTTGGGTTCAAGGCCAAGATCCTTCCGCGTTACCGTTTCCTCATCCGGCTTCTTCATGACACTGAGCGAACCGTTAGCTTCAAATATAGCATAAGCGACTTCCCGAATGAAAAATACGTCGTGCTGTCTAAGCAGCATTCGCAACTGATCGAAATCAAGGCTGTTTTTTTTCAATTCATCTATATCGACTTCCCCGTCCCGGATCAGAATGGAAGGTTTCCCGTCCAATACCCCCCGCGCCCGTTTCGCATACTGGGTTACTTTTTCGAACAACAAAGACAGGATCCCCCACAAAAATAACGAGAATAGCAGGTGACTGAACTTCACATCCTCCTGATATACCGTATTCCCCACCAGTTCGCTTAACATGAGCGAGGATACAAAATCAAAAGGGGTCAGCTGGGAAATTTCCTTTTTTCCAAGTAAACGGGTAAGCAGCCACAGTCCCATAAAACCTACGACAAGCTTGAACGCGATTTGTCCGTAATCCATAGCTTCTCCTCCTGCAGCCGTAATGCCATTTATATACCCATTTTTGCTATGCCGTGAAAAAAGAACCGTTTTGGGGCGAAGCGCTTGAAATGCGCCATGAACGTGTGCAATAGTGGAGGAAGGAATATGAAAGGGTGATGATCGGTGTCACTGTCGGAATGGTTAATCTGGATGCAGCAGCACATATTCGTCTCCTTGTACGCCTTTTTGGCGCTGGTGCTCTTCCTCAGCTTATACGGAGCAACCGAGTGGAGATCGGCACGAAAGACAAGCTCCCGGCTTAGCCGGCTCGACTCCAGCTTGCAGCTCTATGCCGCTGCCGAGAGTTCGTTGATTCAAGCGGCCGGAAGGCCTGAGCTTTCACAAGAAGAAGAGTTGCTGGTTCTAGAGCGGTTGCTGGCCTGCCGGGCAGCACCTTACATCACTGCGGATGTACTTGGGCAAATTTCAGCCTATACGGGAGACCGGGACACAGCCCGGCTGCCAATGCTGGTCAAGACACTGGAACGGGAAAGTGATCGTCTGTGCGTTGAGAGGGACAAGCTTCTCCGCCAATCGGAAAGCCCCGGCTGGGGATACTCCCTATGGAAACAGCTCCGTCTGGCTCTCCCATTTCTATTCGCTGCGGCATTGCTTTCTCTCATCGATTGGCTGCTTCGTATGATAGGCGGAGAAATTCCTATTTCCGGAAATCGTTATGAGGATTACTTAAACATTTGGGCTCGATTCGCTTCTGCGGTGTTCTCCCTTCTGCTACTTTATCCGGCGCTTATGGGAGGGAACCGCCCGAATGCAGGTGCCTTGCTGCTGCGCATCTGGTCGGTGTTCATCTCAGGATTATACCTGCTTCATCTGCTCGGCCCGGTTTTTGCCCCTTACATACTGACCATACAGATTCTGTTGTTCCTTGCCGGTTTTCGCTTCACCGGAAGCAAGCCGCGGAAGTCCCGTCCGTTTGTTGGATACACGGCCAAAGGAGAACCGGAACCGATTGAGACCCCGGAGGAATGGCATGGCACTCCGGGCAAGACCTCCAGCCAGGCACAGTCACAGAACAGCCCGGAGGAGAATTAGAGGAAATGGACGCCTGGACGCTCGAATGAAAGGGATTCGGAGGTTCGGGGGCTGCTATTGGAACACTTTCAGGATTACACGCAAAAAAAGACGCCTCCATCTCCGCTTGACGGCGGTTTGGAGGCGTCTTTTCATCTATCGGGATTCGGTATTTCGCAGAGGCTTGGCTGCATGGCGGGAAGCACCGGCCGATTTTACCGGGACTGTGGCGCCTAATTCATACCTTTTTCGTTCTGTTCGTTCCACTTGAACAATCTGTCCTTCATGTACAACGATGTTTAATGATCCGAATTCCATTTCATTTAATAGCCCTGCGATTCGTTCCAACCAGACACCATCTACCTTTAACGGTTTTGCCATATGCAGCCCTCCTGTTCTTATTCCTTCTCCATCCCTATCTCTAAGCTTTATTATCTTATTCAGCTATGATGCTGACTTTTCCGCGTAAACCAGCTCTTGAGCAGCAAGGTCACGAGCGCAAGCAATAACAGCAATGAAGCCACGGCAAAGGAAGCGGAAAACTGATACTCGTTATACAAAATTTCCACGTGAAGCGGCAGTGTATTCGTCTCTCCGCGGATGTGCCCGGATACGACGGAAACTGCCCCGAACTCTCCCATCGCCCTCGCATTACACAAAATAATGCCGTACAGCAGACCCCATTTGATATTAGGCAACGTCACTTTCCAGAAAATCCGGAACCCGCGGGCCCCCAACGTCACAGCCGCCTCTTCCTCCTGCTGCCCCTGATCCTCCATTAGCGGAATCAGCTCTCTCGCGACGAAGGGAAAAGTCACGAACATGGTAGCCAATATAATCCCCGGCAGAGCGAAAATCACTTTCAGGTCATGCTCCTGCAGCCAAGGGCCGAACCAGCCGTGGGCGCCATATACAAGCACATAGATCAGACCGCCGATGACGGGCGATACGGCAAACGGCAAATCAATCAGCGTCACCAAAACCTGTTTGCCACGGAATTTAAACTTGGTGATGGCCCAGGCTGCCGCGACTCCGAATATCGTATTCAGCGGCACCGTGACCACCGCCACGAGCAAAGTCAGCTTCAAGGCGGACATGGCGTCGGGATCGCGAATCGCGTCTACGTAAACGCCGAGCCCTTTTTTCAAAGATTCGATGATCACAACGGCCAGCGGCAAAACGATCAGCCAGGTCAGCACAAGCACTGCCGCGCCGATCAGGATCCATTTCGCAGCTCCGGTCGACCGCGTCGTCCGGTTTCTGGCCGTTGGAGTTTTTGCGGATGCTAAAGGAACGGAACCAGCCATTTTTGCTCAACCCCTCTCTTCCGGTATTCTTTCTTCTTCCCGATTTCGCACCTGATTTTCTAGTCCCATCAACGCGCTGTTTTGCGAACCCTGCGTTGCAGCGAATTAATGAGCAGCATCAGAATGAACGAAATCAATAGCAGCAGTAGCGCGACCGCCGTTGCACCGGCATAATCGAACTGCTCCAGCTTCGACATAATGAGAAGCGGAGCGATCTCCGTCTTCATCGGCATGTTGCCGGAAATAAAGACGACCGATCCGTACTCTCCGATGCCGCGGGAAAAAGCAAGCGCAAAACCGGTCAACAGAGGCGGCAACAATTCCGGAAGGACCACCTTACGGAAGGTGCGGAACCGGCTCGCTCCCAGCGTAGCCGCTGCTTCCTCCACCTCCGCATCCAGGTCCTGCAGCACCGGCTGCACCGTCCTGACGACGAAAGGAATACCGATAAACATAAGGGCAAGCGTAATACCGATCGGTGAAAATGCCAGACGGATGCCCAGCGGTTCAAACAGCGAGCCGATCCAGCCGTTTTGGGAGTAAATCGCCGTCAGCGACACCCCGGCTACTGCGGTAGGAAGCGCAAACGGAAGATCAATCATCGCATCGAACAATCCTTTTCCGGGAAAATCATATCTCACCAGAACCCAGGCCAACAGCAATCCCAGCACGGTATCAATGAGTCCGGCTGCCGCCGCGGTCAGAAAACTGACCTTGTAAGAAGCCAGTACCCGCGGATCGGTGGCTACATCCCAAAATTTCTCCCAGGTCAGTCCCGTCGAGTTGAGCAGCAGCGCCGATAACGGAATCAGCACTACAAGACTGAGATAAAGCACACTGTAGCCCATGGTGAGCCCGAAGCCGGGCAGCCCCCCGCGCTTAGAAGCGCTAGTTTGCATGATCCTTCATCCTTTCTTCCCGCGTTCCGGTACCTCTCTATATCCCCGGCACGCGGCCTCCGTTGGTTACGGTCGGTCAATTAGGCGTGTAAATCTGGCTGAATATTCCTCCGTCATTAAAATGCTTCGGCTGCGCTTCGTCCCAGCCTCCGAATACTTCATCAATCGTAAACAATTTGATTTCCGGGAATTGGTCGGCGAACTTCGTCTTCACGCTGTCCAGCGTAGGACGGTAATAGTTCTCCGCCGCGATCGTTTGGCCTTCCTCGGAGTACAAATACTTCAAGTAAGCTTCCGCTACTTCACGTGTTCCATGCTTATCGGCATTTTTATCGACAACAGCCACAGGTGGCTCCGCCAATATGCTTTCGGACGGATAGACGATATCGAATTTATCCGGACCGAGTTCTTTTACGGACAACCAGGCTTCATTTTCCCATGCAAGCAGTACGTCACCGAGTCCACGTTCTACAAAAGTCGTCGTCGCTCCGCGGGCTCCGCTATCCAAGACGGGCACATGCTGGAACAACTCTTTGACAAACTCTTGTGCCTTGGCCTCATCGTTGTTGTTTTGATGCAGGGCATAGCCCCAGGCTGCCAGGTAATTCCACCGGGCACCACCCGACGTTTGCGGGTTCGGCGTAATCACTTCCACGCCGTCCTTAATCAAATCGTTCCAGTCTTGGATTCCTTTCGGATTCCCTTTCCGCACCAGGAACACAATCGTCGAAGTATAAGGCGAACTGTTCAACTCATATTTCTTCTGCCAGTCCTCCGCGATCAGCCCGCTTTCCTTAATCGCATCGATATCGTAGCCCAGCGCCAGCGTGACCACATCGGCTTCCAAGCCGTCGATAACCGCCCGGCCTTGCTTACCGGAGCCGCCATGGGATTGCTTGATCGTCACCTTTTGCCCTTTTTCCTGTTCCCAGTAAGCCGCGAATGCCTTATTATAATTTTCGTATAATTCCCGTGTCGGATCGTAGGATACGTTCAGCAGCTCTACACTTTTCTTGCCCCCGTCGTTCTTCGCCCCGTTCTTGGCCTCGGTTTCCGACCCGCATGCCGCGAGCACCGCCACCATGGTCAGAGCCAGCCCGATTAGAACCCCTTTTTTCATTCTTTTGCTCATCCGTATCACTCCTATCTTTACTTGTTTTTTGTCATGCCGAGCAGGATCTTCTCTCCTTCGCTAACCGCTAAAAAAACGGAGAAACGCCCTGCCCGATCGGTCAGACCGAGCTGCTACCCGTGTCTGCCATGGCAAGTAGAGCGTTCCTCCGTCCGTACGGCTAGAACCATTTAAGATTATTCCTACCTGTTTAGTATGTTATGGTGTTATTTTAAATGCCCGGGGTTGGGTTGTCAAACCTTTTTTTGAAAAAAATATCACTTAATTTGCTCTCCGCTGTAGCACTCTGCCTTAGCACTCTGCTTTAGCTCTCCGCTCTAAGCTCACTCGCTCCAATAAGGTCTCTTGCACCGGCTCCATTGGATATATCCAATCGATTCAGCGATAAAACCTGGTATACATGCTTTTCATTGGAGATTTCCAATGAAAATACGTCAAATCCCCTCTTTTGAGACCAACCCGGTCCATTCCACTGGAAATATCCAGTAACATCATCAGAATTACACGAATCTCGATAAAGTCATTGGATATATCCAATGAC
>DJTQ01000434.1 GCA_002439285.1 Paenibacillaceae bacterium UBA6304 | reverse complement strand
GCAATGTGAACTATACGAATGTTTGCGATGTATACTGCCGGTTTTGCGCTTTTTACCGCCGTCCCGGCTCGGAAGAAGGCTACGTTCTGCCGGATGAAGTCATTTTCCAAAAGATTCAGGAAACGATCGATGTCAATGGAACTGAAATCCTGATGCAGGGGGGCACGAATCCGAACCTTCCGTTCAGCTACTATACCGACCTGCTCAAAGCGATCAAAGCGAGATTTCCGGAGATTACGATGCACTCCTTTTCTCCTGCCGAAATTATGAAGATGAAGGAAGTATCGGACGGGCTCTCTTTAGAGCAAGTATTACGCGAGATTCATGCGGCTGGCCTGGATTCGCTTCCGGGAGGCGGCGCTGAAATTCTGGATGACCGCACGCGTCGTAAAATCAGCCGGGCCAAAGGTTCCTGGCGCGACTGGATGGACGTGATGCAGACGGCTCATCGGATCGGCATGAATACGACCGCGACGATGGTTATCGGTTTCGGGGAATCGATGGAAGAGCGCGCGTTGCATCTGCTTCGCGTCCGCGAAGCGCAGGATGAGTGCTTGCAGAACGGTTATCCGTCTGAAGGCTTCCTGGCGTTCATTCCTTGGACGTTCCAACCGGACAATACGAATCTGAAGGTGGACCGTCAGACGCCGGAATCTTATCTGAAGACTGTGGCGATCAGCCGGATCGTGCTTGATAACATCAAGAATTTGCAATCCTCCTGGGTTACAATGGGTCCGGAAGTCGGCCGCTTATCTCTGCAATACGGCTGCAATGATTTCGGAAGTACAATGATCGAAGAGAATGTGGTGTCTTCCGCAGGAGCCACTTATAAGGTAAACATCGAATCGATTCTGTCGATTATCCGGTCGGCAGGCAAAACACCTGCCCAACGGAATACGAAATATGAAATCTTACGCGTATTTGATAAGGATTCCAGTGTCGAACGCGATTTCATTATGCAAAATTAATTCATTATTTCAATTGGCAATGCTGGCGATCTTTCCATAGGCCCGCCCCGTATATCTGTTTCCTTCCCGCCATATACTTTGGGAAGGAAACGAAAGGGGGAGAGCTTATGGATTTTTTTTCGCTGCGTGCGGACTTAAAAGGGTTGCATTCGGAACAGCAACTCCTTGATTATATCGGCAACCCGGAAAATGCGTTACATAATGTAGTTGCCCGGGAAGATCTTAGGCACTCCATGGATGGATCAGTGATGAATCTTACGATCTCTGGGCCGGGTAGCGGCGATACTAAGCTTCAACAATCGATAAAGGAAGGTCTCGCCCGCGGGATTTCCAGATACATTGTGGAAGTGCTGGAGGAAAGTATAGCGCTAAAAATCGCCTGGACCCAGTATTCTTTTGCTACGAGCGAGGAAGGCAAGGCGGCAGAACAGTCCTGCCGAAAACTGCTTGCTGGCCCGGATGAAGGCGACCAAGCGGCAAGGCAGAGACGGATGGACGAAATTTATCAGGTTCTCAAGGAATATCTGCGGGAGAACTCGTACCTTGATCTGGACGGATTTATTGCGTTCCGTCTCCCGGATTATAAGGACAAGCTGCGCGAAACGGTGGATATCGCCATGGAGGAATATTTGCTGGATCAGCAGTATGAGGAGTTCATCCATCTGCTGCAATATTTCGTCCATTTTCAGGAGCCGCTTACCCCGCTTATCCACTTGATGCATAAAGAAGATCACGAATTCAGCATGTTGAATGAACATTTCACTACAATCAGTACCCCACCTTGCGGAGGCGTAGTTGCCAAAATAGCGGATCAGGAGATGGAAATGGAGGATATGGTCGTCAGCACCCTCATTTCTTTGTCTCCGAACCGGATTATCATCCATACGCTTCATCCTGAGAGCCAGATCATTTCAACAATCCGTCGCATATTCGGCGACCGCGCAGAGATTTGTTTACACTGTCCTCAATGTCAGATGTTCCATCAAGAATCTAGGCGTGCGGATCAAGGGACATAGAGTTCTTGACGGGGTGCGGTATTCGTTTTATAATTACTCGTGATTCAATTGCTTAAACTTGAGCAAAAGCGTTGACAAAGACATGGACCAGAAACAGCGGACAATGCAGAGAGAGGGACCCAGGCTGAAATTCCCTTATGCTCCCGTTTTGGTTTACCCCTTTGTAGCTGCGATTCCGAACTTGTCCATTTTCTGGGGCGATATTAGGAACCGCCGGTTCATTACCGTTATCTGATGCCGAATAAGGGTTGTCTTTGCGGAGTGCAAGACGACCGAATGAGGGTGGAACCACGGGTAGATCAAGCTCGTCCCTTTCCGGGATGGGCTTTTTTTGTTGTCCGATTCCGGGACTATAACCATTTTCAGGAGGGAAAACAATGGCAATTAAAGTATCGCTGCCGGACGGCTCGGTCCGGGAATACGCCGAAGGAAGCACTTTGGAGGATGTGGCTGCATCCATTAGCAGCGGGCTGCGCAAAAATGCGATAGCCGGCAAGATCGACGGCAAGGCAGTCGACCTGAACACAAAGCTGGAAGATGGGGCAAAGGTTGAACTGCTTACCTTGGATTCTCAGGATGGTCTGGAAATTATGCGTCACAGCACGGCCCACTTGATGGCGCAGGCAGTAAAACGCCTGTTTGGCGGGAAAGAAGTGAAACTGGGGATCGGTCCTGTCATCGAGGACGGTTTCTATTACGATATGGACCTGGAACACCCGCTGAACCCGGAAGACCTGCAAAAGATCGAAAAGGAAATGGAGCGGATCATCGGTGAAAACTTGCCGATTACTCGCCGTGAAGTCAGCCGGGAAGAGGCAGTGGCGATCTTTACGGAACTCGGCGATCCTTACAAGCTGGAATTGATTCGCGATTTGCCGGAAGATAGTGTCATTTCCATCTATGATCAAGGTGAATTCTTCGACCTTTGCCGTGGACCGCATGTTCCTTCCACCGGCAAAATCAAAGTGTTCAAGCTGCTTAGCGTAGCAGGCGCTTACTGGCGCGGAAACAGCGACAACAAGATGCTTCAGCGGATTTACGGAACTGCCTTCGTAAAGAAAGCGGAGCTGGATCATCATTTGCATATGCTGGAAGAAGCCAAGAAACGCGATCACCGTAAGCTTGGTAAAGAATTGAATATTTTTACGTTTAACAATCTTGTCGGACAAGGCCTGCCGATTTGGCTGCCTAAGGGAGCTACCCTGCGCCGGACGCTGGAACGTTATATCGTAGACATCGAAGAACGCCTCGGCTATCAGCATGTGTACACTCCGGTTCTCGGTAACGTGGACCTGTACAAAACTTCGGGTCACTGGGAACATTATCAGGATGATATCTTTCCGAAAATGACGATCGATACCGAAGAATTCATCTTACGGCCAATGAACTGCCCGCACCATATGATGATCTATAAGAGTGATCTTCGAAGCTATCGCGATTTGCCGATCCGGATTGCCGAGCTCGGCATGCAACATCGCTACGAGATGTCCGGGGCTTTGACTGGTCTGCACCGGGTTCGCTCGATGACGTTGAACGATGCGCATATTTTCTGCCGTCTCGATCAAATCAAGGACGAGTTCAAGCGTGTGTTAGCTCTGATCGATCAAGTATACAGCGATTTCGGCATCAAGGAATACCGGTTCCGTCTGTCCTACCGGGATCCGCAGGATACCGAGAAATATTTCGATGATGACAATATGTGGAATACCGCTCAAGCGATGCTTCGCGAGGTCGTGGAGGAAGCGGGCCTGCCATTCTATGAAGCCGAGGGCGAAGCGGCTTTCTATGGTCCTAAGCTCGACGTACAGGTGAAAACGGCGCTTGGCAAAGAAGAAACTTTGTCCACTGTACAAATTGACTTCCTGTTGCCTGAACGGTTCGAATTGGAATATGTGGGCGACGACGGCGCGAAGCATCGTCCGGTTGTTCTTCACCGCGGGATCCTCGGTACGATGGAACGTTTCTCGGCCTTCCTACTTGAGAACTTTGCCGGGAATCTGCCGCTCTGGCTGTCTCCGGTTCAAGCCAAGATCATTCCGGTTTCCGGGGCGTTTGAAGAATATGCCCGTTCCGTCGAAGACAAACTGCGTGCCGGAGGCATCCGGGTAGAGAGCGATCTGCGCAATGAGAAGCTCGGTTATAAAATCCGGGAAGCTCAGTTGGAAAAAATTCCGTATATGTTCGTAGTCGGCGAAAATGAGCAAAGCAGCGGCAGCGTCTCTGTCCGCAAACGCGGCGAAGGAGATCTCGGTGCGAAGATGCTGGATGAAGTGTTGGAACTGCTCCAAACCGAAATTCGCAACCATACAATCTAAAAAGGTGATTTTTTGAACTTGATTTAAAATGGAAATTCAAAAAAACGACTTTTGATCACGAAGTATGATGTATAATCTTTGGCGCATGTGGAAACCCTTCGGAATAAGGGGGAGGTTTTCATATGCGCCAATTTAATTTGTGGCGGAGAATCGTGCTGAGTTTAATAGCGTTTCTTCTCATCCATGGGATCGCCGCAGAGAATGAAATGTATGCCGATAGGGCGAAGACTTCGGATAGCCAATATAATCAATATGTGCTTCAGGAACTTCGGGAGCGCGCCCGGCAACAGGAAATAGCCCGGTATGTCCAGCCGCAGAGCGAGAGGACTTACGGCTCGATCCATTCGCTTTTCCTGGAGAAGAAATCCAGGGAGGTCAAACCGGAGGCGGCCAAAAAGAAAGTCCAAACGGTTAAAGTTATGGCTACGGGGTATACGGCAGGGTACGAATCGACGGGCAAGAAGCCGAGTCATCCTCAATACGGAATTACCTATTCCGGAGTTAAGGTTCGCAGGGATAAAAATACGATCTCTACGATTGCCGCAGATTTGAAGGTATTTCCGCTCGGTACCATTCTTTATATTCCAGGGTACGGCTATGGCGTAGTCGCGGACAAAGGATCTGCAATTAAAGGGAACAAAATCGACCTTTATTTTAAAACGACCAAGCAGGTATTCAAGGAGTGGGGGAAGAAGGAAGTAGAAGTTCAGGTGATTCGTAAAGGAAACGGCAAGCTTACGGAAGCTATGCTTAACAAACTGGGCAAAGCGATGGAAGTCGATAAGGAAATTCCGGATAAGGTGTGGGATCAGGCGATCTGAGCGAGCTGAATATTTCACTTTACCTGTAAGCATAATAAGGGACGTGGCCATTACAAACGGCTGCTTAAGCGTGATAGATCCTGCTTATGCAAAGGGAGGTGAAATTTCGTGCCGAATCAAAAAAACAAAGCTGCTTCTCCTGGGTATAAAACACCGAATGAGAAGTACAATGCCGAGTTTGCTGAAGAAACCAATGCTACGATTGCTCAAAAAGCAAAAGCATCCCGCAATGCTGCGACAAATCAGGGTGCTGGTCAACAACAACAATAATAATGATGCAACTCAGAGACGTTTTCAGCCCGCATATGCCGGGCTGGGGACGTCTTTTTCTTGATAATATGGATAAAAAAGCAAAACCCCTCCGTCCGGAGACCGAGATCATGTTCCATCCCGCGCCGCTGTTGCCAGTCCCTTGAATCCGTTAAAATGGGTTTAACAGATTCAGGAATGAACTATTTGGAGGGAATTGTAATGAGGAACGGATTATTGGGAAGGTTGATAGGCGGCCTGGTGCTAATTTCCGTCGGCGGCGTCTTTTTATTGAACCAGTTGGGGATTACCGACCTCAGCCTGGGGTATCTTTTCTCAACCTATTGGCCCGTATTTCTAATACTGGCTGGGCTTAGCCAACTCGGCAATAGACCATGGAGTGGCTCCAGTTTTATCGGTAGCGTGATATTGATCATTATCGGGGGATATTTTCTGGCCAGGAATCTCGATCTGATCTCACTATCGCCGGGAGAATTTTTCAGATTCTTTTTCCCATTAGCGCTCATAGTCGGTGGGATGTTCGTCTTGTTTAAACCAGGCAGCGGCAGAAAAAACAGACAACCTGATTTTCCGCCTCCACCGCCGTCAAGACCCCCGGTGCCCCCGCTGAATGACACTTACTTTCCAGAGATGGAATCACCGCTGGATTCGATGTTTGGCGGTCTGGAGAAGGATGTGCCGAAGAAAGAAGACAAAGAGAAATATAAGTACAACCAAGAGAAATCTCATTATAACTCGTATGGGATGGGTGGCGGATCATCGGACAAGGCGGAGACCGTTAATAAGTCCGGATTTATCGGAGACGTTCATCTGGGGTCGGACTATTTTGAGCTGCATCCGACGAATATCTCTCATTTTATCGGGGATACGATTATCGATTTAACGAAGGCACAAATTCCCTATGGAGAAACGAAAATCAATGTGTCGGCCTTTATCGGAGACGTGAAGGTATTTATTCCGGAGGATATGGACATCGGAATTACCGCAAACTCCAGTGCTTTTATCGGCGACTTGAAGGTGCTGAACCAGAAGCAGGGCGGCTTCATGAGCAATGTCGATGCCCAATCTCCATACTACGGCGAAGCCAGCAAACGGGTGAAATTGGTCGTGAGCGTGTTTATTGGCGACGTAAAAGTGAATATGGTGGGTTAAGGCTATGATGGTGCAACGGATTTTGAAAAATACGAAATGGGAGCTTTTGCTCTTCTTTTTGCTGACAGGCAGTTTGGCGGCGATTACTCTCTATATCGGAACTATAACCGGGGTTATTGTGGTCCATGACTCGCGGTTGTGGATTTACGATGTAGCGGGGGTCGTCGTTTTGACGCTCATCATCGGGTATATTGCCGGGCGGCGCATCCAAGTCCGGATCGATCTGATGTATCTGAACATGCTTCAAGTGGCTAAAGGGAATTTATCCGTCCGCATGCCGGAGACGGCCGACCAGACGTTTGCCGGGGTCTATCAGGAGTTCAATAATATGACGGATGCGGTCGAGAAAAAGATGCAGTTGTTGCAGCAATTGGGCGAGAAGGAAGTTGTGGAGAAAGAGCAAGCCGCCGAAAAGGCGGTGCTGGAAGAACGGCGGCGATTGGCCCGCGATCTGCACGATACGGTTAGCCAGCAATTGTTTGCAATTCATATGGCAGCCTCCTCCCTTCCTAAAGTATTGGAAAATAACGAAGAACAAGCTCATTTTGTCATGGATCAGTTGATCCTGATGTCAAATACGGCACAGAAGCAGATGCGGGCGCTGATCGCCCAGCTTCGGCCGATGGAATTGGTCGGCAAAACGCTGGCGGAGGCGCTGGATCAATGGTTTCCTGATTACTGCAGACAGAATGGCCTTAAGGGAATCAAGGATATGGATCTGCATGGGGACATGTCGGAAGCAAAGGAACACCAGCTGTTCCTGATCGTCCAGGAGGCCATGGCCAATATCGTCAAGCATGCAGGAGCCAAGCTGGTCAGTCTGTCGCTTCGAGAGGGGCCGAGACAGGTGGTGCTTAGTATCAGCGATGACGGGCAAGGATTTAGCAGCACTTATCAGAAGCAGGGCTCCTATGGACTTACGACGATGAGAGAGCGGGCGGAGAAGCTTGGAGGTCATGTGGAAATCATCAGCAAGCCTGGCGCAGGAACGACGATAAGGGTACATATTCCAAAGTTCGAAGACAGTAAAAGGGGAGAACCGGAATGAGCGATAAAATCAAAGTGATGATCGTGGATGATCATGATATGGTACGAATGGGGCTTAAAACTTACCTGATGCTGGATCCGGGATTCGAGGTCATCGCTGAGGCCGGAAACGGCCAGGAAGCGGTGACTCTACTGGACCGGGGAATTCCGCAAGGACAGCCGGACATCATCCTGATGGATTTAATGATGCCTGTCATGAACGGCGCAGAAGCGACGAAGGAAGTGCTTAGCCGGTTTCCGGGAATGAAGATCGTGATTTTGACAAGCTTTTTGGAAGATGAACTCGTTGTACAGGCTGTAGAATCGGGCGCGGTCAGCTATGTGTTGAAGACGGTGTCGGCGGAAGAATTGATTTATGCGCTCCAAGGAGCTTACCGGGGGATGCCGGTGATGACCGGGGACGTGGCCCAGGCTTTGACCCGTGGACTTCGCCAGAAGAGCGTTCAGGGCGATGATTCGGGCATGACCGAACGGGAAAGAGAAGTGCTTCTGCTGATTGCGGAAGGAAAGAGCAATAAAGATATTGCCGAGGAACTTCATATCAGTATCAAAACGGTTAAGACCCATGTCAGCAATCTGCTGATGAAATGCGAGCTTGAAGACCGGACGCAGTTAGCGATCCATGCACATAGACAAGGTTGGGTTTCCGGCCGCTGATTTTTATTTGTTTATCTATATAGGCTCAGACTCTATAAGATCAAGAAATCTGGAACCAACAGCG
>DJTQ01000088.1 GCA_002439285.1 Paenibacillaceae bacterium UBA6304 | reverse complement strand
AGGTGCTGAATACTCAATTCGCCGGAAGCCTCCGTACGAAGTCCTATCAGCCCGAGCGTTTCCCCTTCTTCTTCATAGACATACAATTCAGCGTCAGAAGAGGATTGATACAGCCCCCATGCTTTACTCTCCTGCTCGGGATCAAAGCGGGCGGCATATTCCATTAATTCGGTAATTTCAGGTCTGGCCGGAAAAGATGTCACTTGAACGAGCACAGCATGGCCTCCTATTGTTTTTTCTCGATAATCTCGGTCCGTCCGTCCTCATATCCGACAATAACCATATCCGCAATGTCCACGAATAAACCGTGGTCAACTACCCCGGTCATTATGTCCAATTCATGACTCAATTGAGCGGGAGACGGAATCTGGCCGAATGCGGCATCAACGATATAATTGCCATTATCGGTAACATACAGTTCCCCGTCGCGCATGCGCATTTGGAACTGTACATCATAGCTGTTTTTCAATTGTCCGAGTGTCCACTCATAGCAAAAGGGAACCAATTCAATCGGCAGCTTGAACTGGCCTAATTGCGAAACCATTTTGCCGCTGTCCGCGATGACGATAAAACGGTCGCTATGGATCGCTACCAGTTTTTCACGCAGCAGTGCACCGCCCCCGCCTTTAATTAAGGCCAATTCAGGATCAACCTCATCCGCTCCGTCAATTGCGAGATCCAAACGCTCCACTTCCGAGGCCGTAATCAGAGGAATGCCGTATTTTAAGGCGAGTTCTTCCGAAGCGTTGGATGTGGCTATAGCCCGAATCTGTAAGCCCTGAGCTACCCGTTCTCCAATTTTCTCGATGGCATAAAATGCGGTTGATCCAGTACCGAGACCGACAACCATTCCGTCTTGGACCCATTCGGCAGCACGGTAACCCGCCGCTTGTTTTGCGTTCATGTCGTTACGCCTCCTGTAAGTAAAGTTCAGTCGCTTTCCGCTCCGAATCCAGAGCCAAAACTAGTGGTTAGAACGAACCGACCGGCAAGTACCCTATGTAACAATCAGTACATTTGTCAGCACAATCAGCTAATATCATACCAAAAAAGAGGACAAAAAAGAACAGCGCATTCCCCAGCCCCCATGGACAGACGAATACGCCGTTCTCGGTTTACAGACTCTCGATCACCGCTTGGATTCCCTCGAAAGAAATGTCCTCCACGGCTTGCCCATTGATGAAAACCGTTGGGGTGCCGTCCACTTGGTGATTTTTAGCAATCATATAGTCCTTTTTCACATTCGCAATATATTTTTGATCATCAAGATCTTGTTCAAACCGCTTCAGATCCGCATCCGGAATGTTCTCTTCCACCAGCTTCATAATAAAATCTTTGTTCGCCCAAGCCTCTTCTTTATTGCCTTGATGCGCCATCATTAAATCAAAATAGGCCCAGAACAATTCCTGGTTCTGCTGATATAACGACTCTCCCGCTAATGCCGCAAGATTGGAGTCCGGTGCCAAGAAGGGAAGGTCGACATAATATAACACCGCTTTCCCGGTATCCAGGTACTCCTTCTCCAACTCGCTAAGCACTTGATCCTTCCAGCGTTTGCATGCCGGGCACTTATAATCCGCAAACTCCACAATCTTAACCGGTGCATTCGGATCCCCTAAATAAGGCTGGTGCTCAAAGTCAAAATCGTCAGGCACCATACCGGCGTCTACCTTCTCCAAATCCGGATAAATTGCCGTTTGATCGCTTTGTTCCGTAAAATTAATCACAAGCAAGATTCCAACCAGAACCAAAGCTATTCCGCACAACCACCATATACCCTTATTCTTCCTTTTCACCCACACACTTCCTCCCCGGCACAAAAAAGTAATAATTTGAACCAGTATATGGGAGGCTTGTCTGACTAGCTAGGATAAAAATCACTTGGTCGGCGGTTTATTAACTTTGGTGAATGGGCCGCGGCGCCTTCTTTATCTTGCCCTTTTCCTTATCGCCGGTTCCTTTGTTGCCTTTTCCTTCCCCGGATTCGGGTTTGACCATAATCAACAACAAAATGACGGCAACTAAGGACACGGCGCCAATAACGATAAACATCATCATATGGCCTCCGTTGACCAACAGAGAAATAACCGGCGGACCGAGCGACACACCGATAAACCGCATGCTGCTGTAAATGGAAGTAATGGTTCCCCGCAGTTCTTTCTCAATTCCTTCGGTAATTAAGGCATCCGAGCTGGGCAGTACAATACCGATTCCGACGCCGCAAATGATCAGGCAACCGATCACAAAATAAATATTGTTAAAAGTACTGATTCCAAACAGTGCGCCTGTAGCCAGTACTAGGCCAATCACCCCGCACCATTTCATCAGGTTTTTATTCTTGCCGATTTTTTTGCCCGTTATATAAGAAGCCAGGCAGAGCGCAGCCAGCGGAATAGCCAACACCAGCCCTTTCAGCACCCCGTCCAGTCCGTGTTTCTTCTCCAACTGATCGGACAAATAAAACAGGACGCCGAATAACAAAAACATGCATATCCCGCCAATCGCAAAAATGGCGTACAGCCACCGTCCTTTTTCCGCAAAAACTCCCTTGACCGAATGCATGAACTCCCGAAGCGGTTTTGCTTCTTCGTCCCGCTCCGGCTCCTTAACCAGAAAGATCACGAGCAATAGAGAAATCAAGCATAAGACAGGGATAGCCAAAAAAGGAACATACCAAATCCACGCTCCAAGCAAAGCACCCAGAATAGGACTGAGCACTTTTCCGAAGGTGTTCGAGGTTTCAATAATCCCCAGGCTGCGGCTCACTTCATCTTCGTCATCGAACATATCCCCAACCAGCGGTAGAACGATCGGAAATGCCCCGGCCGCTCCGACGCCCTGCAGCAAACGACCCGCAATAATAATCCAGTAAACTGCCATGCCGTCAACAAACCAAGAAGCGGCACCCGATACCGCTCCTCCTACGCCGGCAATGATCAAACTGGGGATAATGATTTTTTTTCGGCCCCATTTATCCGAAAGATATCCGGCGATCGGGATCAGCAATATCGCAACCACCGCATAGACCGTAATCAACATACTGACCTGAAGAGACGATATGTGCAGCTTACGGGAGATCTGCGGCAAAATCGGGATCAACATGGAGTTTCCCAAGGTCATGATGAGCGGAATGGATGCGAGCGCAGCCAAATCGCCTTTTTTGTTATCCATCTTTCGGCCACCCTTCCGGTTCAATAAAATGATTCCATAAAGGGTAGTTTGGTTGTTAATCCTAAAAATATACTTATCAACAACTTTCCGGTCACATCTGGACGTACGCCGATCTCTCGGTCTCCCGAATAAACCGGCTCGGTTCGCCGACGGAATAAACATGCAGCAAATGCATCGCTCTCGTGCATGCCGTGTAAAACAACTTTCGTTCGGTTTCGCGCGTGTACTTCCGGTCCGAGCCGTCATAGATCAGAACGGCATCGAATTCAACTCCTTTGGCCAAATAAGCAGGAATGATATGGATCCCCTTTTCGAAAGACAGCGTAGTTTTCTTAATCAATTTAACCGGCAGGTTTGGTGAAAATTCTTCAAATGCCTTCAAGCTTTCAGCCGCGGTTTTGCAGATGACCGCAATCATGTCGTAGCCGTCATTCCGTAATGTCTGTATATCCGCACGGATCCGGTCATGAAGCTCTATTTCGTCCCGGATGATATGGACCTCCGGCTTCTCCCCCGCCCGGTTAAACGGAACGATGGACTCACCTCCGTAAATCATACCCCTCGTAAACTCAACGATTTCGCGCGTGGACCGGTAGCTTTGCACCAGGGTGATCAACTCGCTTTCGGCTTCCCCGTAAAGGTCCGTCAAAGCCGTGGATTGCTGCAACACCGACGCATGAGCATAAATCGCTTGATTCAAATCGCCAAGGGCGGTCATGCGGGCGCGAGGAAACAGCCGTTTCAAGAAGTACAGTTGAAAAGGCGAGTAATCCTGAGCTTCGTCGATGATCACATGACGGATCGCGGTGTTGGACCGAAAGCCCATAATCAGCTCCTTTAAGTAAAGGAACGGCGTCGCATCCTCGTAATACAGTTCCCCCTCCTTGATTTTCTGAAGGGTTTGACTACAGATGACCTCCCAATCCTCCGGCAGCTCCCCTGAACTGATCTCCTGCATCAGGTCGGGCTCCTGAAAGAGCTGGCTGTATAATTTCGTCACATCCACGAAACGTAAAGATTTAACCCATCTACGAAGCGGTTTAAGCCGTTCACTTACGATCATCTTGGCTAAAATAGTCTTCTCTTCTTCATAGTCACTGAAATGCGATCCTCTTCCTTGCTGGTTTCGCCGCATGCGCTGGTAGGCTCGCTGGTAATCCTCGTTGTCCAGCAATTGAATCTGCTCCTCCACCCAAGGTTCGGTAAGCTCTTGTTTGCCAAACGCCGCAATCTCCTTGAGGAGCCAATCCTTGATCAATTCGCATCGGTTCGCCAAGCGGATCGCAGGATCAAAGGCATAGAATGCGGACGCTATGGCATCTACCCCGATCACTTCCTTGCCTTGAAAACGAAGCGGCTTGAATTTCATTTCTTTGCGTTCCAGAAGCTCCTTATATCGGTTGACCGCATCCAGAAAATAGGATGAGGATTTATAGCGCAGCCCGCTGATTCTTGCTGCATACTCCGCATCCTCTTCACTGGAGAGCACGTATTCCATCTGGATGAACGGATCCTCAAGCTGGAATTCCCGGCCCAGCCGGTGCTCCAGATATTCCTGGAACGTGGTCTGCAGCATGTTCTCTTCGCCAAGCTCCGGCAACACCGTGGAAACATAGCTGTTGAACATCGGATTCGGCGAGAAAAGAATCATTTGATCGGCCTGAAGCGTCTCCCGGTGCTTATATAGCAAATACGCAACACGTTGTAGCGCCGCAGACGTCTTGCCGCTGCCTGCCGCCCCCTGCACAATTAGCATCCGGCTTTTGTCATTGCGGATAATCCGGTTTTGCTCTCTCTGGATGGTCGCCACGATGCTCTTCATTTGGGCATCTGAGCTCCGGCTCAGCACCTGCTGAAGGAGCTCGTCACCAATGGTCACCCCGGTATCAAACATCACTTTGATCTCGCGTCCGCGAATCACGAATTGTCGTTTGAGCGACATAGTTCCTTCGATAGTCCCGGAAGGTGTTTCGTAAGAAGCGGGCCCTGGAACACTATCGTAATAAAGATTAGAGATCGGCGCTCTCCAATCGTATATAAGAAAAGCATCATCTCCTTCTTCCAGAAGGGAAGCGATTCCGAGGTAGATCGGCTCTGCCGGATAACCCTCTTCAGAGAAATCGATCCGCCCGAAATAAGGCGACTGCTTCAGCCGCTTCATTTTGTCTAAGGCAACCGAGGCATGCTGATGACTTTTCTCCCTTTCCGACAGTACTTGAGACTGCTGGCGCAAACTTGTCGAGGTCTCCCCCACGTCATCCGCTTCACTAAAGTTGACGGTAACTTCATCCCAAAACTCTTTCCGCATTGAGACGACGTCTCCGCGGACGGCTCCAACCTCCCGTTCCAGCCGGGCAATATTGCTCTCTATGCGCTCTGCCACATATTCCACACGCTGCTGTTCTTCCTGCCAAGCATTGTCTGTTCCGCTCACACTAATCGCTCCTCCTGGTAAACTAACTCTTGACGGTTGAGATGATTGAATCACACCTATTGACATCAAATTGATTCCATGATATAATCCTATTAGGGTATTTACTATCTATTATTTTTTCCACAGTCCATGTTTCATTCTATCCATTTTATGCGAATATTTCAACCTCATTATTGATTTTTTTAACTTTAAATACTCTTTGTTTATCTAATAAGAAAGTCCTGCCGATCGGCAGGACTTTTTTTGATATTCTTCAGCCCCGGTCGCTTAGGATTCCACGGATACTTGGCTATGATCCGCCAACCGGTTTAACCGCTCCAACTGATGCCCGTACTCATACATTTCAGCGGATACGATGGACAACCTAAGGATCCCCTGCCTTTGTGCGGCGTACCTGTCCAACATTCCCCTAAGAAACTCATCGTTGTCATGTTCAAATTGTTCGGCTTCTTTGCTATTCGGCTTCAGCTTATCATCGAATTTCAGCATGATATGCTCGTGGAATTTAATTAACTTCTCCAATTGCATATCAAATTCCTTGTTCAACTCCGGAGTTCGCACCGCCTGAAAATAATGCTGCTCTACAGCATCCAACACCCCGTAACCTTTGCGCAGCGTCTTGAGCATCTGCTTGTAAACTACAAGTTGCCTGCTCTCGCTGAACTTCGGTGTCTTAAGTTTCTTCTGATCCTCTTCCATCAACTTGTATTTATCCGTCAGGGAATTGATGGAGTCCTCGAGTTTCCGTTTCTCACCCCGGAATACCGATTCTTTGATTTCATCGGAAACAGCGGTTCTGAGCAACAGTGACAACTGATCAAATGTCTCTTTAATTTGTTGCACATATTGTACTCTCGGTTTCGGCGGGAAGACGGCAATGTTGATAACGAAAGCGGAGATAATTCCCACCAAACTCAAAGCAAACCGGTTCAATGCGAATTCCCATTGCCCGGACGCCTCCATCACCGAGACGACAGTAACCAAGGTAATTCCTATCGTTTCGCCCATTTTTAATTTCAGACAAATCATGATTACAAGAATACAAACCAATCCCACGGCGATGGGTTCACTGGAGAACAGCATACCCCCGGCCATTGCCAAGATGGCGCCTAAGGTATTGGTCTGCAGTTGGTCCATCAAATATCTCCATGACCGGTAAATAGATGGCTGCATGGCAAAAATCGATGCAACCGCTGCGATTACCGGAGAAGATAAATTGAACCAGCTAACCAAATATAATGCCAATGTTACGGCCAGCCCGGTCTTCAGCATTCTAGCGCCAAACGTCACAGCAGATTCCTCCTGTTACTTCACTCTCATCTCATTTTTACCCGAATTGAAAGGTTTCCGCTCATTTTGTCAACAATAAGGGAATGTAGGACCCAAATCATTCTAAACGAAGAGGTGGAAAAAGTCTATGAATCAACTGAAAGGTCTTGCCGTTGCCGGTAGCCTGGCCCTAATGTTTGCTTTGGCTCCCGCCGCAGCAGGCTCCGTGTATGCGGAGACTCCAGAGCAACCCGGACAAATCACGACTCAGCCGGAGTCTAAAGACCCCCATGCCCAGCATCCGCACCCTCCGTTTGGCCATTTCCATGGCGGGCATATCGTCAAAGATACTGCTAATTTACTCGGAATTGAGCCGAAGCTCGTAGTCGATCAGTTAAAGCAAGGTAAATCGCTTCTACAGGTCGTCCAGACCTCCAAGGGCTGGAGCGAAGAAGAATACCTCAAAAAACTCAATGAGACCGCAGTACGCAATATCGATAAAGCTGTCTCAGAAGGTAAGATTGATGCTGAAAAAGCATCCAAAATGAAGGAGATTTTACCTGAAAAATTAAAGAAAATGAT
>DJTQ01000058.1 GCA_002439285.1 Paenibacillaceae bacterium UBA6304 | reverse complement strand
AAGCAGTTGATCAAAGATGGCAAGCTTGGCCGACTATTGGCTATTCACGATACCCGGCATCTTTATTATTACCAAGAGAGCAGACCGGACTGGTTCCTGGAGAAAGACAAGGCCGGCGGCGGGATCCTGATGAATCTCGGTGCCCACTCGATTGACAAGATTCAGTGGCTGACGGGCAGTCGCGCCCTGACTGTCAAGGCATCGGTAACCTATGAAGGTCAACGAGGCAATGTAGAAGGTAGCGGTTGTGTATTTCTTCAGACGGACAGCGGACTGACGGCGGTCATTGTTCAATCCGGATATGATGGTCCGCCAAAGGATGAGACGGAATTGATTTTCTCCCGTGGGATGGCCAAGCTGATTTCCGCCAAAGGCTTATGGATCAGCAAGGACGGAGAGTATGAGCAAGTGGAGCCGATTCCCAAGGAGGATCCGTTCGTTCTTCAATTCAAGGATTTGCTTCATGCGATCGGGAACGAGCAGGACCCGGACAGCAGCGGTGAGTATGCGCGATCAGTCATCGCAGCCCTGGAGGCTGTATACCGCTCGGACCGGACGGGAGTGGAACAGCATGTTTGAATCCGGGGGACGAAACGTGGAGAATCACGGGAGCAATAGGAGCTTTGAGTCCGGAGGATGGAACGTGGAGAGTGGTGAAAGCAAAAGGATGTTTGTACTTGGAGGATCGAATCGGATGAAGCAAGGAAGCTCCGGACGGATTCGCTATAGCATGTGTTCCACCGGGTTAAAGCAGGAGCCGTTGGAGTCCGTGCTGACATTGGCGCAAGGGATAGGACTGCAGGGGATAGAACTGTGGGCCGGTCATTTGGAGGAATACTGTAGCCGCGGCGGAACGCCGGATAGTTTGCAGCGATTGCTTGAGAACCGCGGGCTTGAGGTTCCGGTCATCAGCGAGTATACGTATTTCTCCAAAGGGGAAGAGGAGAAGAATGCGGAGTTGGAACGGATTCGGGTGGCGGTGGAGTGGGCGGCGGGGATAGGCTGTCCGCGAATTCGGACTTTTGCCGGACATAAAGCGTCCCGGACAGCGCTGGCCGTGGAATGGGACGGGGTGGTCTCCGGTTTGAACGAAGCTTTGGAAATATGCCGGGCTCAAAGAATCCAATTAGCGATTGAAATTCACAACAATACTCTGGCGGATACATCCGAGAGTCTGACCGATTTGCTAAGGGATGTACCCGGAGAGGGGCAAGGATTGGAGCTGATCTATGACGGCTTTAATCTTTTTGTCGATGATTTGGAGCCGATTCCGGTGTTGGAGCAGTTTTTTTCCGATATCAGCCATGTCCATTTCAAAGATTATCACTGGAATCATCAAGACTGGAGTCAAAGCGTTCCTGTGTCCGTGTTGCAGGGGGATGCGGATCATAGTGTCATACTACGAAAGTTGCTTGAACTCGGATATGAGGGTTACATATCGTTCGAATATATGGGCGACTACGATCAAGTTGTTCTGAATACGAAACGGTCGCTTACCGAGGTCAGGGATTATGCCGAACGGTCTTTTACCAGTGATGGTCAGATCTGAGTTCAGATGGATTAGCGGGATCAGTGCAAGGGCTCAGTGCAAGGGCTCAATGCATGGAATCAGTGCATGGAATCAGTGCATGGCATCAGTGCATGGAATTAGTGCATGGGAACAGTGTAGGGAATCAGTTCACGCATTGCTGAAAAAGTGGGAGCGGGAGGTGCCGGGCATGACGATCAAGCTGAGGGTCGCGGTGATTGGGCCCCGGGATTTGGTGGAAGCTGTACTGGAATTCGGTTCTTTTTTTGCGGAAATGGCGATGTTTCCGGCGCCCTATCAGCATGAGACGGAAACGCTCGAGGTGGTTAGCCGGATTGGGGATCAGGCGGATATCTTACTGTTCACGGGTCCGATTCCATACCGCATTGCGCTTGCCGCAGCGCCTGACAAGCCGATGGTACATGTTTATTATTCCGGGACCGCTCTTTATAAAGTGCTCTTCGACTTATACCGCCAAGGCGTTCAGGATATGCAGCAAGGTCTGAGGCTCAGCGTGGATGTTCTGCAATACAACGAAGTGGAGGAGCCGTTGCATGAGATTGGTCTGCCGGTGGAGGAGCTCCGGGTCAAAACCTACGAATCCGGGATGAGCAATGATGAGCTGGTATCATTTCACTATGATTTATGGAAAAAGGATCTGGTTTCCGTGACGGTTACGTGCATGACCTCGGTATACCACAGGTTGAAGGAACTCGGCGTTCCTGCGTACCGGGTCGTTCCAACCCATTCAGCGATCCGCGATTGCCTGAACCGGGCCTTGTTGGAAGGAAAAAGTATTCGCTTAAGCAGTACGCAGATTGCCGTAGGAATCATGAATATCGATAATTTTGCCAAAGTGGCCAAGGAGGCTGCTTCTGAATACGAAATCCAGCGCAAAAAAATCATCCTCCAACAAATCCTCGTCGACTTTGGAGAAGAAACGCAATCACTCATAAAGTGGAGCGATTCGGATGAGGTTTCTTTTATAACGACGCGCGGCATCATTGAGCAGGTTACCCGCAAATTCCAGGACGCTCCCTTGCTCCTGGAAGTCATGGAGCGATTGCAGTGGAACGCCAGTATCGGGATCGGCATCGGCCGGACCGCGAATGAAGCCGAAGGCAAAGCCAAGGAAGCGCTGCTCAAGGCGAAATCCGGGGGCGGGGGCAATTGCTATTTGATTATGCAGGACGGGATCGTCTACGGACCGCTTGGTTCGGATTTAACGCTGGAGTATTCCGCCAGAAGTGAAAATCCCGAGCTGATCTCCATGGCGAAAAAAGTCGGGCTCAGCGTCGGTACGATCAATAAGCTGCTGTCGCTTTGCCGGCGTCTGGGGACATCAACTTTTACGGCTTCCCAGCTTGCCGAGGGATTCGGGATAACGTTACGCAGCGCCCGCCGCATCATGGCGGCACTGGAAAAATATCAGATGGCGAGCATCGTCGGAGAAGAGCAACCTGCGGGACGTGGACGACCGAGACAGATCTATACGTTAAATTTGGAGGAAGCACAGTATGAATAAGGTGAATTTTCGTGAGGCAGCATCATCGCTGGGTGAGGAGATCGTGTCGATTCGTCGTTATCTCCATCAGGTGCCGGAGCTTGGCTTCAAGGAGGAGATCACATCGGCTTTTGTTGCCGATTATTTGGAGCGACTCGGGATTGATGTTCGCCGGGGGATTGCCGGAACCGGTGTAGTGGGTCTGTTGGACACCGGGCGTCCCGGACCATGTATCGCCATCCGGGCGGACATGGATGCGCTGCCGCTGCAAGAGGCGACCGGGCTGCCCTTCGCATCGCGCCATGACGGCGTCATGCACGCCTGCGGCCATGACGGGCACATGGCGATGGCGCTCGGCGCCGCCGCGATGTTGACCGCCGCGCAGCAGGAGCTGCGGGGGGCGGTCAAGTTTGTTTTTCAGCCGGCCGAGGAGATGCTGGGCGGAGCCCGGCATATGGTGGAGGCCGGCGTGCTGGAGTCGCCGCGCGTGGACGGTATCGTCGGCCTGCATTTGTGGCCGGACCTGCCGACCGGGCGCTTCGGCGTCAAGGCCGGGACCGTGATGGCGAGCATGGATCATGTCGGCATCACGGTCCATGGCCGTGCCGGGCACGGCGCCGCCCCGCATCAGGGCGTCGACGCCATCATCGCCGCTGCGCAGGTGCTCACGGCGCTGCAGGTGCTGATCAGCCGCGAGAGCGACCCTGCTGAGCCCGTTGTGCTCAGCATGGGCTCGATCCGCGGCGGCAGCCTGCCCAACATCATCGCGGATCACGTTGAGATCCGCGGAACCGTGCGCGCCGTCGGCAACGCGACGCGCGAACAGATGCAGCGCAGGATTACTGCGCTGGCGGAGGCGGTCGCCGGAGGGCTGAACGCCCGGGCCGAGGTCGATTACGAGTTCGGCTATCCGCCGACCGTCAACGACCTCGGCCTGATCCGGCGCGCCGAAGATGCACTCCTGGCCCTCTACGGCCCGGAGGCGGTGGAAGTGCTGGCTCGCTCGCGCATGACGAGCGAGGACATGGCCTTTTACATGGAAAAAGTGCCAGGCGCGTTTCTTCTCGTAGGTGCTAAAGGAGCCGGTCATGGTGAATTTCCGCTGCACCACCCGCAAATGACCATTGATGAAGCGGCTTTGCCAGGAGGCGCCGCGTTTCTGGCGGAGTTTGCCCGGGATTTTTTGCTTAAGGAAAAATAGGGCTTCAGGGCAGGACAGTTCAGGGCCGTTGTGGAATAAAATCTTCATTAGGGGAGAAAAGTGAAAAGCCTTCCCGGAACCAAAGCGGTATAGGGGGATGAAGATGAACAACGGCCTGATTTTGCCTGCCCGTCCTTTACTGTCAAGGGAGGACGCTTCCCGCATAATCAAGGATTACGAGCGGTTCCGTGACGGACTTCCATCCGGAATCGAATACTACCTGTTGGAAACCTATGGGCTCGACGTCTCTTCCCGCTACGGACTCCGTGCTATCCGGAACCCGTTCGGCAAGGCGTCGGGCCAATTGTCGTTAAATATCTCCCAAGTTCAAGACGATGCTGAAGCCGGTCTCGGCTTTGTCGTGCTTAAAACGGTAATCGCGGAGAATGCGGCCGGCTGTCGTTCCATGGAAGAATGGGCAGTGAAGGAAACCCGGATGGTTGTGGACACAATTACAGGCAAAGAGACAGGGGAGC
>DJTQ01000443.1 GCA_002439285.1 Paenibacillaceae bacterium UBA6304 | reverse complement strand
TTCGGCGCCGCCTACACTCCGGCCCTTCAAACCTGCGGCTTCAATCAATCTTGCTGCATGATCGCCAGGCGGATTGCGAAATACACTTCCAGCGCAAGGCTGTTGAAGCGGTTGGGTTTTGCGCCGGCGGTCTTTATAGGCCGCCATGGCAGCCGCAATCTCCAAACGATCGCCTGCCGCAAGGGAAAAATGGGCCTTAACCACAATTCCGCGCCGTTCGTGCAAAATAGAATGACGGTATGCAAACTTCATATCCTCAGCGCTGTAAGTTACCAATTCACCTGTCTCCAGAACAATTTCAGCGGATTTGAATATGCGTGACACATCGGCCCCGTGTGCGCCGGCGTTCATATACACGGCTCCCCCTACTGTTCCGGGTATTCCGCCGGCAAATTCCAGACCGGTTAATCCCTGTTTACCGGCCATGATGCTTAATCTGACGAAGGATGCGCCCCCGCCTGCCTCGACATCCGTCCCCTTGAACTGGATATTCTCAAGCTCTGTGCCCAGTTTGATCACGGCGCCTCGAATGCCTTTATCCGATACGAGCATGTTGGAGCCCTTGCCGACCATCATCCAGGGGATCTGCTCTTCATAGAGAAGCCGGATGAGGTTTGCAAGCTGATCACGATTCTCGGGAACGATCAAGGCGTCAGCGGGACCGCCGATTTTCCATGTTGTATATTTCGACATCGGTTCGTTAAGAAGCACCGTACCGACTTCCTGGTGTAATAATTTCGATATCCACTGCTGCATCGCAAAATCCCTCCCTGATTAACATGCCGGAATTCCTGCCCGACTCACCTATAAGTTAGGCGCGGGATCCGGTATTGCCGCCCGGCTGAAAGCCGGCGCCCGGGTCCTTAAGAGACCCTGAAGAACTGCGTCCTTCCTCCAAGGTCACCTTCAAAAATAAAGAATGTCACGATTTATAGGGTATACTATGCCTTCCTAACGGAGAGTGTGACAATCGCCCAGACCCAGGGCTTACGGCGGACTTAGGCATGCCCAGACCCGGTAAGACGCCGGATTTCCTCGACGATCAGATGGGCCGAATCCGGTTTTCCAAGTTTTCTTGAAGACTCCGACATGGACTCATGCCGCACTTTGTTGTTCATGATTTCCCGAACTGCCGTGAACAGTGCCTTCCCGGTAAGATCCGGCTCTAAAATAACCCTCGCCGCTCCGGCTTGTTCCAATGTTCTGGCGTTCTTTTCCTGATGATTGTTCGTAACATTCGGCGACGGAATCAAGATCGACGGAATGCCTAGGGCCGTTATTTCGGCCAAGAAGGAAGCTCCTGCCCGGTTCACGATCAATGAAGTGGAAGCCAGCACTTCGGGCATATTATGCACGTAAGGCAACACCTGTAAATTCCGCGGCAGCGCCCCGGTTTTGGCCTGAATAGCGTCCATAGTCGGCGCATAGTAGCTGTCTCCGGTCACATATACGAAAGAGATATGACCCAGCTCTTGCAAATAAGGAGCCATTTCAACCATCGCATCATTGATGGCTTTCGCTCCCCGACTTCCTCCGACTACAAGCACGATGGAACTGCTTGCGGGCAACCCCAGCGATTCATAGCCTCGGTTCTTATCCGCTTCAAAAACGGTCGTCGCCCGCGGGTTGCCCGTATAGATAATGTTCTTAGCACCGGAAAAGGCACTCTCTGAGCCTTCAAAGCTGACGGCCACCGTCGAAACATATTTGCTCAGAAAACGGTTCGTCAGACCCGGTACTGCATTCTGTTCATGAATAATGCTCGGAATGCCGAGCTTGGCCGCCGCATAAACGACCGGTCCGCAAACATACCCGCCCGTACCGATCACTACGTCCGGCTTAAACTCGCGAAGCATCCGCTTCGAGTTTCTTACGCCTTTTAGAAATCGCATAACGGTTTTCATATTTTCAAAAGACAGCTTCCTGCGGAAGCCCGTAATATCTATCGCTTTAAACGGAATCCCCGTTTTCGGGACCAGGGAGCTTTCCAGCCCTCTTTCCCCTCCGATATATAAAAATTCGGAACCTGGAATTTCCGCTGCACATCCGGTTGCTACGGCTAACGCGGGATAAATATGTCCCCCCGTGCCTCCGCCGCTCAGTACAACGCGCATAAACTCACCTCGCATATCGGGATAAATTAAGTAGAATACCAAGTGCCGTCAGCATCAAGGTTAGGGAGGAACCCCCGTAACTGATAAGCGGCAGCGTAATCCCGGTGACCGGCATGAGGCCAATGACAACGCCGATATTGATAACGACTTGAACGCCGACCATACCGACGATCCCGACAGCCAGCAGACTGCCAAACATATCATCAATCGTCATCGCTACCCTCATGCCTCGCCACACCAGAATCAGAAATAGCAGAAGGACCAACAGTCCTCCTATAAAGCCTAACTCTTCGGCCAAAATCGAAAAGATAAAATCCGTTTGCGGTTCCGGCACATAACTGTATTTTTGCCGGCTCATGCCGAGCCCCAGTCCGGCCAGGCCACCAGGCCCGATGGCATAAAGCGACTGGATAATCTGGTAACCGGCGCCGAGCGGGTCGGACCAAGGATCCAAAAACGCCGTGATCCGCTGCAACCGGTAAGGTGCGGCCAGAATCAGCCCCACGAAGCCCAACACGCCAACGGCGGCGAGGCCGGCCAGATGCTTGATCTTCGCACCAGCCGTAAATACGATCAGCAGCGAGGCGCCCAGCATTACTGTACCCGTTCCGAGGTCTGGCTGAAGCATAATGAGACCGAACGCGGCTCCGATGACGCCGAGCGGCGGAAGCAGGCCCTTGGTGAAATGGGTGATTCTATAATCTTCTTTGCTCAGCCAATAGGATAGGAAGAGAATCATACCCAGCTTCATAAACTCGGAAGGCTGAATGCCGAACGAGCTAATGCCAAGCCAACTGCGGGCACCGCCGCGGACCACCCCGATGCCGGGGATCAGCACAATAACAAGTAAACCGAAGCAAATCAGAAGCAGAACCCGGGCGTATTTTTTCAGAATCCGGTAGTCTACGTTCATCGTAAAAAACATCGCTACGAAACCAAGAACGGCAAACAAGACTTGGCGTTTCACAAAGTAGAATGAATCGCCGTAATCATGGAAAGCGAGCACGGAACCCGCACTGTAAACCATCACAATTCCGATTGCCAGCAAGCCGAATATGCTGGCCATTAACCAAAAATCAGGTTTATTGCGGCCCTTGACCATCGTGGAAGCCACCTCTTAACAAGAAAGTAGGGGCTTTTCCACCCCCCTACT
>DJTQ01000318.1 GCA_002439285.1 Paenibacillaceae bacterium UBA6304 | reverse complement strand
CGGTAGTCATCCGCCATATAGTACAGAAGCCTATGAAGAACTGTTAAGCCAGGGGAAGAAACCCGGAACCATTCACAATAATTGCTCCGGCAAGCATGCCGGTATGTTACTCGAAGCTAAGCATTCCGGCTATGATCTGGAAGGGTACACCGATATGGATCATCCGATTCAGCGCAAGGCACTGGAACAGCTCGCGGAATTATCCGGTTTGGATCCTACCGAGATTCCAGCCGGGCAAGATGGCTGCGGATTGCCAACCTATCTACTTCCGCTGGAGCGGCTCGCTTATACTTATGCCAGATTAGCCTCACCGGAAGGCCTTGGAGAGAATATGGAAGCGGCCATTCATCGATTAACCAGTGCCATGGTGCAATATCCGGAAATGGTCGGCGGGACGGGTGAATTCGACACGATCCTCATGCAGGAAACCCGCGGGCGAGTGATCGGTAAGATAGGAGCCGAAGGCGTGTTCTGCATGGCGGTTCCGGAACGCGGTTTGGGAATCGCTCTGAAAATTGATGACGGTAACCGCCGCGCGGCCTATCCGGCCGCTATGGAAATCCTGCAACAGCTTAGGCTGCTGGAGCCTGAAGAAATGAATCGTCTTTCCGGATTCCACAAACCCGTGCAAAAAAACCACAGAGGCGAGGACGTTGGAAGCATTGAACCGGATTTTCGCCTCCATAAAGTACAGCGTCCTCTCATGGAAGAATACAATCGATTCTAAGAGGGTAGGGTCTTTATGATAAATGCAATTTATAAGGACTAAATGTTGTAACGAAATTGAAGGGAAATCTGCGAGGTAAAGCAGGTTTCCCTCTTCTTTTTTTATCGGACAAACAGTCATAAGCGCTCACTCCTTCCACATAAAATGAACAAGCTTTGTATTTAATACCGGGAGTGATTCCATTGAACGTGAATTTGCTCATCAGTTACATTTTTCTGGGATTAACCCTGGCCGCTCCCATAGGCCCTGTGAACTCCGCCAGAATTAATAAAGGCATCAAAAACGGCTTTTGGCATGCTTGGGTTGTCGGAGTGGGATCGATGCTGGCAGACGCAACTTTCATGCTGCTCATCTATATGGGGCTTGTTCAATTTCTGAATATTCCGATCGTTCAAATCTTTTTATGGTTGTTCGGCGGATTTGTCTTAATTTACAGCGGGATTGAGAGTGTGACAAAAGTAAACAAGATAGATTTAAGTATGATGGTACGAAAAAAGGATTCGCTGTTCAGTTGCTTTTTGCTCGGGTTCTTTATGTCGGTTACAAGCCCTTTATCGATCTTGTTCTGGCTGGGGATCTATGGCTCCATTCTGGCTAAAACCGTCACAACGTTCGGGACAAGCCATTTGCTGTTATACAGCAGCATGATCTTTTTGGGCTTGACCTGTTGGGATCTATGCGTGGCCGGGTTAACGACAGGATTGCGTCGATTTCTGAATGAGAAAATGCTGACTGCGATCTCGATAATCTCGGGTATTTCTCTGATCGGCTTCGGTGTATATTTTGGTATCCAGGGAATTCTTGCTTTATTCAAATGACCGAGTAATGGTCATCTGCCCATTTATGAGCAAGGTGCTAGGGACAAAGCGCCCCTAGGCCAATGCATACATAAACTGTTTCAGTCAATACGATGTGAAGGGGCTGAAGCAAGTTGCTGAGAAATAGCGTAATTACAGAACGTTATCAATCTAAATTAAACAGGTTGCAAACGGCTGTCGCCATTCAAAAAACAAAATCGCATTTTCAATCCGAGTTAGAAAAGGCGCTTCATTTAACCCAAATCTCCTCTCCGGTTATCGTAAGAGAAGGAACAGGAGTAAACGACAATTTGACCGGTACTGAAAGAATCGTAACTTTTGACGCGTTGGACGTGAAGGATGGTTGGGTTGAAATCGTGCAATCTCTTGCCAAGTGGAAGCGATTTGCCCTTGCCCAGTACGGCTTTTCGGTTGGTGAAGGCTTAGTTACCGATATGAAGGCGGTTAGGCGAGACGAAAGCATGGATAATCTGCATTCCATCTACGTCGATCAATGGGATTGGGAAAAAGTGATTTCGGAGAATCTGCGAAATTTCGACACTTTACGAAGCGAGGTTGCAAAAATCTATAATGTCATAAGATCCACGGAACGATATATCCACGAGCAATATCCATGTTTGGAGCCAATCCTTCCGGATCAAATCTATTTTATTACGGCGCAAGAGCTTGAGGATCGTTATCCTAATTTATCTGCCAAGGAGCGAGAATACGAGATTGCCAAACAGCATGGCGCTGTCTTTATTATGCAAATCGGCGGAACACTCAGATCCGGCAGCATTCATGACAGCCGGTCGCCGGATTATGACGACTGGACCTTAAACGGGGATATCGTTCTTTGGTACCCGGTATTGGAATGCGCGTTCGAAGTTTCGTCGATGGGAATCCGGGTAAACGCCCAATCGCTACTTGATCAGCTTCTAACCAGCAACCAAATGGAGCGTATGGGCCTTGAGTTTCATCAAGCACTTTTGGGAGGAGAACTGCCATCCACAATCGGGGGAGGAATCGGCCAATCGAGGTTGTGTATGTTTCTTCTGAAAAAAGCCCATATCGGCGAAGTTCAGGTTTCGGTATGGAATGAGAGAACTTTAAAGGAATGTGAAGAGCGCAACATTCCGCTTCTGTAATATCAAGAGAAAGGGCTCTTATGGAGAAGACACCCTTTCTTTTTTCCATATTTTAACCATAATAAGCGTCACGCCGGCGACGATCACAGCCAGGACCAAGCTGGCGAAAAAACCGGGTCGGATGCTTTTTTCCATGATCGTTCCGGTAACTGCGCCCAGGAGAAGAATGATCCCAATTCCCCCCAAAATCACATCCTTGATTTTTACTTTTAAAACTTTATATGCGGATATGATAATAAACGACCAATTGTACATTTGGAGGATACCGGCGGCCGTCGTTATATATTCGTATATTTTTCCCGGCAGCAGAAGTGCCGTGATGATCGAAGCGGACAAGCCGATCGCGGCAAGCGCCAAGGAGGGCAGAGGCAACTTCCGGAACTTCTCCAACTTCTTCGTAAAAATACCTGGCGCATCGCCATCCTTAGCCATTGTAACAAGTAAGTTAACCACGGCAAATAACGAGGCACTCATCGTCGAGAATCCTGCTATAATGATCGCTCCATTGAATACATGGGGAAAAAAGGCTAAGCGATAACTGGACAGCGCCGTAACGAAGGGACTTTCTTTCTCGCTTAAAAGGTTGTTCGAAACCATGAAGACCACAAGCCCGATGGATATCATATAGATGAAGGTCAGTCCGATGAGCATGACTTTCCCTGATTTGGGGGCATCCTTCTTGTTTTTAAGCTGCATGGACATTAAGCCGATGGTTTCAACCCCTCCATACGCATAAAAGGCATACAGGAGGGAGGACCAGAATGCGGTAAAACCGCCGGGGAATACTAGCCCAAGCGAGTGGGGAATACCCGGCCTTTCGTCGCTGCCTCCGCGAATCCATCCTATAAGCGCGGCGGCAGCAAGCAGAATGAACATAAATATTGCCGCTGTTTTAATAACGGCCAAGACATTCTCCACCTTATCAAATCCTTTGGTGCCCAGGAGAACGACAACAATCGATAATACGGCGTACACCGCCGCAAATATCCATAATGGAATCTGGGGAAACCAAAATTGGGTCAGAATGGAGAGAGCCGTTAACTGACTGCCCATAATCAGAATTTTCGTGCTCCAATAATTCCATGCGCTTCCGAACCGGGCCCAGCGGCCGAACGCTTTACCCGCATAATAACAGAAGGAGCCTTCTTGAGGATCCGCTGTGGTCATTTTGGCCAAAAAATGAAACACGATGTAGGTTCCGATCGCTGCGATTAGGAATGAAATCACCATAGAAGGACCCGTCAGCTTGATGCCAATGCCGGAACCAAGAAAATACCCCGTCCCAATGGTACACCCGATGCCGAGGAGAGAGAGCTGCCACCATTTTAAACCGTCCTTATTCTTCTTTTGACTCGAAGACTTTGAGTTGCCTTCTTCAGGTGAACCCATTTCACATTCCTCCTCTAGGATTAAGATGCACATGTGCCACAAGGAGTATGTATCATAATAGGTTACAGGTTACTTGAAGGGTCAGCTTGATCAGCGATCATTAACACTCAATAAAAGTAAACGTTTCCAAAATATTATATGTTAATTTTTATGACATTGAAGAAAAGGTTTATCCTTCCGTTGTCGCCAAATGGAGAAAAAATTGTCTTTAAATCGACAAAATAAAGATTTTTTCCGTCTGTCGCATTACAATAGAAGCAATAAAGAGAAATATAATACAAAAGTGGAGGAGTGATTATGTGAATATTTCTAACATTGAGATATACCCGTTGAATCTCCCCATGAAGCAGGATTTTACAATCTCCAGCGGCTCGGTAGGAAATAGAAATTGTGGCGCCCCCCATGTATATGTGAAAGTGACTGCAGATAACGGTGTGGAGGGATGGGGTGAAGCCCGTCCAAGCCATAGATGGAGCTATGAAACTCTTGAGTCTGTAACAAGTACGCTTCTACGCTATATAAGGCCTGTTTTGCTGGGCGAAAATGTAAGAGACCTTTCTCACATTCATATGTTAATGAACAAGGAGATTAAAGGGGGAGTTGGAAACGGACAACCTATTGCGAAGGCTGCGGTGGATATGGCGCTGCATGATTTGATCGGTGTTGCCGACGACAACCGGCTGGCCGATCTGTGGTTCTCCGGATTTCAGCAGACTTCACAACTTTCCTATCTCATCAGTACGGCGAGCCCGGAGGAAGCGGAGCAAAAAGCCTTGTACGCCTATACACACGGGTACAAGGGTCTGGATGTGAAACTCGGAATCAATCCGCTGCAGGATATTGAAATTCTGCACGCTGTAAAGAGCTCGGCTCCCGATTTGTTTTTGCGGGTGGATGCCAATCAGGCCTACAATCTGCAGCAGGCAGTCAAGCTTGCCAAACAGATGGAACAAATCGGTGTAGATGTGTTTGAGCAGCCACTGCGAGCCGGCGATTTATCCGGACATGCAGCGCTGAGAAGAAGAACCTCTATTCCCGTTGCGCTTGACGAGAGCATATGGACTGCCGTTGACCTGCTGCAGGCCATTCGGGCGGAAGCGTGCGATACGGTTGTAATCAAGCTCACTAAGATGGGGGGCTTGTCCGGTGCCAGATTGTGCGGAGAACTAGCAAGAGAAGCGGGACTCGGATTGCTTGGGGGAGGGCTGACGGAGTCAAGGCTCGGCTTGACGGCAAGTGCGCATTTGTTTAACTACTTGCAAATTACCGATCCGGTCGATTTGAACGGCCCTTTATTTTTGGAAGATGATCCAGTCATCGATGGCCCCGAGATTAAGGAAGGTAGGGTACTTTTACCTGACAGGCCCGGAATCGGATGCGAGATCTCAATGGACAAGTTGCAACGTTACTGCTATGGAGAATATGGGGATCCTTCATAACAAAAACTGGAGGAAATATCCGCAGTTTACTCGTAAAATAAAGGTTATTTTCACTATCAATTATAATAAAAACGTTATTCAATCCTTGATTACTTTTAAGGGGGTGGTTATTAAGCGGGTCGGAGCCTGACTTCATATCCGGTAAGTCTCGAGATTAATTTGAATTTTATGATTCTAATTAAGGGGGGAACCAATTTGTCAGTATTCAAGAACAAAGCTTTTGGAATGATTGCCTCTATCGTAGTCACAGCCTCACTTCTTGCGGGTTGCAGTTCGAATGAAAGCAGCACTAATAACGGTGCAACGGGGAAGTCGGCCGGAAAAGTGGAAATTTCCTTCTGGCATACTTATACCGATGCGGATGCCGATCCAATTAAGAAAACCGTCGAGAACTTCAATCAGAGCCAGGATCGGATTAAGGTTAAAATTCTTGGAAATCAGGATCCGACGAAGCAATTGACCGCCATATCTGGCGGTGCGGCGCCCGATGTTGTACTCACGTACTGGGACAATGTCGGACCCTGGGCCGATGCAGGCGCTATCCTAGATTTAACCGACAATATAGCCAAAGATGAGTTTGATATAAACACAATTATTCCGGCAGCCATGGATCGGATGAAAGTGAATGATAAATATTACGCAATGCCATTTACGATGAGTATAGGCAGTTCACTGATGTACAATAAAGCGGCTTTTAAGGAAGCCGGAATAACATCACCTCCAGAAACATTGGAGCAGTTGTTTGATTATGCCAAGCAACTGACGAAAAGGGATGACAGTGGAAATATTTCGCAAATCGGTTTTATTCCAGACTATCCATGGATTGATAATGTGTTCTGGCCGGTGATCTTTGGTGGCTCCTGGTATGACGAGGCCACAGGCAAGGTGACTCCGAACGCAGAGGCCAACGTACAAGCGATCGCTTACCAACGTTCCTTCTATGAAGAATTCGGTCAAAGCCAAATCGATAAGTTCAAATCGGGAATGGGCAAACGCGGCACGCCACAAGATCCGTTGTTGACCGGACAATTGGCGATGTATATCGGCTGGGAGTATAACTTCATGCAGGAAAGAACGGAGGATGGTCCTATCGGCGTTGCTGATTTTCCATATCCGGAAGCTCATCCTGAGCTCAAAGGCTCCGGTATGGTCAGCCCGCGTGCCGTATTTATTCCGACAAAAGCTAAACATTCGGAGGAGGCCTGGGAATTCATACAATATCTAATGACTACGGATACACAGATTCAGTTTTCATTGGATGGACATGTCATCCCGACAATCATTACGGCACTGGATGATAACCGGTTGTTAAGTGAAGAGAATAAGACGATGTGGACGTTTTATGAAAAAGCGAAGAGTGAAAATCTGAATGGATTTCCGAACAGTCCTTACATTAGCGAGTATTTGCAATCCTTATCGGAAGAGACAGAGAAGGCGCTTAAAGGTTCCTTGTCACCTCAAGAGGCAATGGATAACGTAGCAGATAAAATTCAGCCGCTTGTAGACAAACATAGCTGAAGTTGCGGTCCGGTGGATTCGGACCGCTTATCCCGGCAAATCGAGGAGGCGGTTTAATGACGGAAAAGAGCAGTAATACAGTCGGCATTCGAAAGAGAGAACGGAAAGTACTGCTCACAGGACTTTTATTTACTAGCCCTTGGATTATAGGATTTTTAATTTTTCAGTTGTACCCTGTTGCGGCCTCATTTTATTACAGCTTGACTGAATATAATTTATTTAAAGCGCCTGAGTGGTTAGGATTGAGGAATTATACGGAGTTGTTCCGGGACGAAAAGTTTTATTTATCCATGTATAACACTTTATATATTACGATCGTTGGCGTTGTTCCGCATTTAGCTTATGCCTTAGTCATGGCCTTGCTTCTAAATACTAAGGTGAAGGGTCAGAGCATTTACCGCACGATTTATTTCTTGCCTACATTAGTTCCGGCTGTTGCAGGTTCTCTGCTGTGGATGTGGTTGTTGAACTCTCAATACGGGCTTATCAACATGGGACTTAGTTATATAGGGATTACCGGTCCTAACTGGCTGATTGACCCGGATTGGACCAAGCCTTCCCTGGTTCTAATGGGATTCTGGGGTACAGGCACAATCACAGTCATGTATTTGGCCGCACTTCAGGATGTGCCGAAAATGTTCTACGAAGCCGCAGAGATTGACGGCGCAAGCAAATGGAGACAATTCTGGACGGTTACGTTCCCGTTTATTTCTCCCATGACATTATTCCAGTTGATTATGATGCTCATCGCTTCATTTCAATATTTCACGGAAGGGATGGTCTTTGCCGAAGCAACACAGTCAACCGGCGGGCCCGAAAATTCCCTGTTGTTTTATTCCATCTATTTATATCAGCAGGCCTTTTCTTTCCTGGATATGGGATATGCATCGGCCATGGCGTGGATGCTCTTCATGGTGGTCATGTTTTTTGCTTTTATTATTTTCAAGACTTCTGCGAAGTGGGTTTACTATGGAGGTGATAAGTAATGTCCAACCTTTCCCTTGCTTCCGAATCCCTCTCGGTGGAATCCAGTAAGAAAAAACCATCTATGAAAAAAAGAGCAGGTTCTGTGACCAGGCATTTACTCCTGTGTTTTGCCGGAATCTTTTTTCTCGGGCCTTTTGCTTATTTGCTGCTAACATCCGTTAAATCGATCGATGATATTTTTGCCGTACCTTTTGTATGGTGGCCGAAAGAATTGTATTGGACCAATTACTCGAATGCGGTTAACTTCATCCCGTTTATGAGATACACAATGAACACCTTGTTCGTGTCTCTTCTATGCGTGGCCGGGGAACTAATCGCTGCACCTTTGACAGCTTACGGGCTTGCCAGGATCCCTTTCAAAGGAAGAAACTTTCTGTTCATGATTATTATGGCAACGATCATGCTGCCTTCCCAGGCTACAATGATCCCCCTCTATGTATTGTTCAATAAAATGAACATGGTCAACACTTACTGGCCTTTGATTCTCCCTGCCTTTTTTGGGGCGGCCTATTATATCTTTTTGCTCCGGCAGTTTTTTATGGGGATTCCGCAGGAAGTTTCCGAATCCGCCAAAATCGACGGAGCCTCGGAATTCCGGATCTACTGGCAGATAATATTGCCTTTATCGCGTCCCGCATTATTTACGGTTGGATTGCTCGTATTCTTGAACTCCTGGAAGGACTATCAGCTTCCGCTTATTTACTTGAACGATCCGGAGAAATGGACACTGTCGGTCGGCTTAAAGGCATTTATAGGCGAATACAACATTGAATGGGGAATGTTGATGGCAGCCGCGGCATTGTTTGCACTCCCGATCATAATATTGTATTTCTTCGTTCAAAAAGTGTTTATCGAAGGAATTACGATGACAGGCTCCAAATGAACCGCAATGAACAGTTACAGGAGATGAGTGACATGAGAGAGCTTGCCCCACAAATCATCAGCGGGATGAAGCCGTACTTTGACAGCTTGCTTAATAAAGACCCGGAAACGGGATTACTGTATATATTTGATGAGGAGCTCGGTGACCGGGCAAGCTGCTGCACGACGGGGCTGGCAGCCTCGTTGTATGCGCTCGATGGGAAAATAAACCCTGGCGGTGACGGATTGCAAATCGCCGGTCAACTCGTGCTGGAAGTGAGACGGCGGCAATTGCCGGGCGGTGCCTTCAGTCAGCCTTTTTATGCAAAAAAAGGCGAACCTGAGGTGGTGGATATCGCAGAGGTGGGCGCGGTTGCAAATAGTCTTTACCTTGTGCACAAGGCCACGGGTAGCCTATCGGCTAAAGAAAGTTTGTTGCAATCCGCAGAATACTTGTTGACACAGGTGGCAGTACAAAATCCGGCGGTGATTCTAAAGCGGCCCGGATCAGATTTTGATGTGCTAAATGGGGATATGTACGCTGCCCATACGTTCGGCAGAGCTTACGAGCTTTCAGGAAATTTGGAATATTTAAAGAAAGTTCAGCAAATCTTCACCCATCTGGCAGACCGCTTTGGCAAAAATGAAAAGGGATGGTGGCCCTACATTGAACATTGGGACGGTTCTGTACACATGGGTAACAGTGTACTCTATCAAGCCACAATTATCGCCCTTAGCCATACAGCCCTTCCTCTGCTGAGTAGTGATCTACACGAGCGTTGGCTCGAAGTGTCATCCCAAGCGGTGGATACTTTGGTGGAAGCTATGCGGCAGCCCCCATCGGAAGCCACGGAAGCACCTTGGTGGACGCGGGATTGGAGTAATGGCTGGGAGCTTTATTGGGCATTGTTGCGAAGTTCATCAAAGGAAGATGTGCGAAGGATTGGACTAAACAAATTCGCAGAAGTAGCTGGCGATCTGGCAGAGAGAAGGAGCTCTCTGTTCAAACCTAACATTCAAAATAATGAAAACGAACAAGACCGGACCCCGGTTACAACGACCTTCCGCAAGGCGGCTGGTTTTGCCGGTATCGTGGCAAATCTTATTCTTGAAGAATTGTTGTTGGGGGAAGAGGAGGCAATTGCGCATGAACAAGCTTAAAGTGGCCGTGATCGGAGCAGGATCCATCTCAGGTGTCCATTTACAGGCCTATGCCAATCATCCGGAGGTAGATCTCCAGGCGGTTTGCGATATCAACCGGGAACGAGCTCAGGAAGCTGCGTTAAAGTACGGCATTCCCGATGTTTATACCGATTACCGGGAGCTTCTGGCGGACGACTCGATTGAGGCTGTAAGTATCTGCACATGGAATAATACGCATGCGCCAATCAGCATCGCAGCGCTAAAGGCAGGCAAGCATGTCTTGGTCGAAAAACCATTAAGTAAGACCATATCCGAGGCGGAAGAAATTGCAGAGGCTGTAAGCGCTAGCAACGGCAAGGTGCTGCAGGTCGGATTTGTGCGCAGGTATTCCCAGAATACGGAGGTATTGAAGAAATTCATTGATGCCGGGGATCTGGGTGACATTTATTACGCGAAAGCCACTTGTTTGCGGCGGCTAGGGAATCCGGGCGGATGGTTTGCCGAAAAAGAATCTTCAGGAGGCGGTCCGCTCATTGATCTGGGCGTCCATATTATCGATGTTTGCTGGTACTTGATGGGCAAGCCCAAAGTGAAAAGTGTAAGCGGAAATACCTACTCCTGCTTGGGAAATCGCTCAAATATACACAATCTTTCTTTTTATAAAGCGGCCGATTATGATGCACAGCGCAATGATGTTGAAGACCTGGCCAATGCCATTATCCGGTTTGAGAATGGAGCCTCATTGATGGTTGATGTCAGCTTTACGCTACATGCGAAGCAAGATGAGATGTCGGTAAAATTATACGGAGACAAGGGCGGGGCTGAACTTGAACCGGGGCTGCAAATCATCTCGGAGAAATTCGATACGATTCTGAATGCAACCCCGCAGATCGACTATCCCACCTTCGATTTCATCTCGGGATTTCAGAATGAAATCAATCATTTTATCGATAGCTGTACCGGCCGCTCGAACACCATCAGTCCAGTGGAAGACGGACTGGAGATGATGAAGATCCTTAGTGCAATTTATGAGTCGGCAAGGCTTCAACAGGAAGTACATTTCAATTAAGGGGGGCTCTGCAAATGACTAGGCATGCCTTGAATAACAAAATCGGCGTGATTGTTGACAGTTTTGGTCTTCCGGTACGCGATGGTTTGCGAAAAGCCAAAGAAGCCGGTGCCGATGGGGTACAGATTTATGCCGTTAAAGGCGAGATGGATCCGGACAACCTGAATACCGGGGCCAGAAAGGATCTCCGGGATTATATCGCATCTCTAGGCTTGGAGATTTCAGCCCTATGTGGCGATTTGGAGGGTCACGGCTTTCAGGATCGGCAAGCCAATGCGAAGAAAATCGAAAAATCCAAGCGAATATTGGATCTGGCGGTTGAATTGGGTACCCATGTCGTTACCACACATATAGGGATCGTTCCACAGGAAGAAAATTCGGTCTACGAAGCGATGCGTGATGCCTGTGAGGAACTGGGGCAGTATGCCACTAGCTTAGGAGCCTATTTTGCTGTGGAGACAGGGCCTGAACCGGCTGCGCATTTGAAGAGTTTCTTGGATACTTTTAGTACAAAGGGCGTCTCGGTTAATTTTGATCCCGCCAATATGGTCATGGTGACAGGCGATGATCCGGCGCAAGGCGTACATCTGCTTAAGGATTATATTGTGCATACCCATGTAAAGGACGGGATTCGCTATCAACCCTTTGATCCACGGGTGCTTTACGGCGCTTTAGGCTATGAGCCGATGAAGCATGAGGCGATCGCGCAACTGCTGCGTGAAGGCAAATTATTTGAAGAGTTACCGCTGGGGGAAGGTAAAGTGGATTTTAACGCTTATTTCAAGGCACTGCAGGATATAGGTTACGATGGCTATTTAACCATTGAACGAGAAGTTGGCGACGACCCGGAACGTGACATTCGCAACGCCGTGACATTTATTCAGAACTACCGATAGCATTCAATTTCATCTCATAGTAAAGGGGATAACGGATATGAAGCAGATCGTCGTGAAACAGAAGGCGGCCATACTTGAGGAGGCGGAAGCGCCTCAGATCACGGAAGACCATCCCTATCGGGTGCTTGTTAAAGTTAAGTATTCTTCTATCAGTCCCGGTACGGAATTAAACCTGATCCATAACATAGATGTTCCTGACGGATTCAAGCTTGGTTATAGCGCCTCGGGCCAGGTGGTTTCGGTTGGCGCGAAGATAACTGATCTAAAACCCGGTGATCTTGTTGCTTGTTACGGCGGCCCCTACGTTTATCATGCTGAACAATTATCCGTACCGAGACAACTTTGTGTGAAACTGTCTTCAGAGGAAAAGCTGCGGGAAGCAGCCTTTGTCGGATTGAGCTCCGTGGCAATTCATAGTGTAAGAAGAATGGGGTTGCAGTTTGGAGAAACGGTGTGGATCGTCGGCTTAGGATTACTGGGCCAGCTGATGGCGCAACTATGCAAGCAGGCCAACTACCGAGTGTTCGGAACGGACATGGACCCTGCACGTGTGGCTGCCGTCAAAGCCTCCGGAATCGAAGCTTATCTAGCCAATGATCCAAAGCTCGACCAACAGATCGACCTGTTTACTGAGGGACACGGATTTGACAGCATTTCACTGGTGGCTCATTCATCCAGCTCAAAAATAATCACTACAAGTATGGAAAAGTTGGCCTTTCGCGGCAAATTCGTGCTTGTCGGCAATGTGCCTATCGAGTTCCCGCGCGAGTTGTTTTTTCAGAAGGAAGCGGATTTCTTAATTGCCCGCGCAGCAGGCCCCGGTCGATATGACGAACAATATGAAGATCGGAATATCGATTATCCCAAATCGTATATTCGTTGGACAGAAGGTCGGAATATGGCTGAATTTGTCCGGCAAATTGAAGAGGGTATTCTTCAAGTGAATTCGCTGATAACACAAGAGTATTCGATTCATGAAGCACCTAATGCTTATCTCGCCATGAATAAGAACATTGGTGAATCACTAGGAGTTTTGTTGCGTTACGATTGATTTGTGTTGCCCTTCATAGATTCATAGTATCTAAATTCATAGTTTATTAAGGGGTGGCTCTTATGGGAGAAGGAATGAAGATCGGCATCATTGGCACAGATACCTCTCATTCGGTTGCCTTTACAGAGCTTCTGAATGATAAAGCGCATCCATATCATGTCGAGGGCGGCCAGGTGATCACCGCATTTCCGGGAGGATCGGCGAATTTCGAGCTTAGTATTTCGAGAGTTACCGGTTATGCAGAGGATCTAAAGCAACGATTTGGCGTCCGGCTGGCCGAAAGGCCGGAAGAGGTTGCGGAGGAATGTGACGCTATTTTATTGTTGTCTGCCGACGGATACGTGCATCGTGAGCTTTTTGAAAAGATCGTCCCCTTTGGGAAGCCGGTCTTCATCGATAAACCGCTGGCGAACAGCCTGGAGGAAGCGAGAGTCATTGCACAGCTCGCACAAGAAGCTGCAGTTCCTGTTATGAGCACTTCGGCACTTCGTTATGCGGAGGCCATAACCCAATATCTTAATACCAACAATGAACGAATTACAAACGTAGAATGCTTTGGACCGATGTATATGGAACCGACGCAGAAGGGGTATTTCTGGTATGGCATTCATCTGGTGGAAATGATGTTTACCTTGATGGGCCCGGATTGCCGCAGCGTCCGTGCTACCTCATCCGGTGATTTGGAGATTATCTCAGGGGTCTGGAAGGATGGAAGAAGCGGTATGTTGAAAGGCAGCCGCTCTGGAGAGCTCCCGTTTGTGGCGAGCGTTCACGGGGAACAGAATTCCGCATTTATTACCGTTAATTCCGCGGACAAACCCTTCTATGCCAGCTTGCTGGAGCAAGTCATGAGCTTATTTCAAACCGGTGTCCCTGCTGTTCCTATGGACGTAACCCTGCAAGTCATCAGGTTTATTGAAGCGGCCAATGAAAGCAAGAAAACCGGAAAAACTATTTATTTATAAAAGTAATGATATTGGAGGGGATGCTAAGGTGTTCAGAGACGTTCAAGAACTTGAAAACAAGCTGGCTGAGCCTTCCGCTGAACTGCTCAGCGATTTGGCGGCAGTGGATGGAGATATTATGCTATTGGGCGTGGGAGGAAAGATGGGTCCCAGCATGGCAAGACTGGCTGTTAACGCGATAAAGCAGGCAGGCCTCAAGAAAAGAGTAATTGGTGTAGCACGTTTCTCTTCGGAAGGATTGAGAAATGAGCTTGAGAAGAGCGGGGTAGAGACGATCGCTGCTGATATTTTGAACGATAACGAGTTGCAAGCGCTACCCGACGTGAAGAACATTATTTTTATGGCCGGCTATAAGTTTGGCACAACGGGCAATGAACATCTTACTTGGGCTATGAATGCTTATTTGCCTGGAAGAGTGGCCGATAAGTTCAAGAATTCGCGGATTGTTGTTTTCTCAACAGGTAATGTATATCCTCTGACACCGCTGACGCTTGGCGGAGCCACCGAACAGTGCTCTCCTGCCGGGAATGGGGAATATGGACAATCCTGCCTGGGCCGAGAAAGGGTATTTGAACATTTTTCGCATAAGTATCAGATTCCCATGTTCATTTATAGGCTTAACTATGCTATTGATCTGCGATATGGCATCCTGCAAGAAGTGGCCAAAGCGGTAAAGGAAGGAAAGCCGATCGATATCACCATAGGACATGCCAACGTGATTTGGCAGGGAGATGCGAATGAAATTGCGCTTCGCGCCCTGAATAATTGCAGTTGCCCGCCGAAGTTCATGAATGTAACGGGGCCGGAAACAATGTCGCTACGTTGGGCTGCGGGCCGTTTTGGCGAAATCTTCGGCGTAGATCCTAACCTTGTCGGTGAAGAGGCCACCACAGTTTTGCTGAGCAATTCGGCCATAGCAATGCAGACCTTCGGTTATCCCAAAGTCACACTGAATGAGATGATTGATTGGGTAGGACACTGGGTGCTTCATGATCGGGAGGATTGGAAGAAGGAAACGCATTATCAGGAGCGGGAGGGAAAATATTGATGAAGGATTCAAGACTGTCACCGGCGCTGTATGCGGCGTTGCATGACGGGCTGGCGATTCCGGCGCATCCGCTGGCCCTTGATTCCTCGCGGAGACTTGATGAACGGAGGCAAAGGGCACTTACCCGATACTATATAGATGCAGGTGCCGGCGGGATTGCCGTAGCCGTTCATTCCACGCAGTTTGAAATCCGGAATCCCGGCGTTGATCTCTTGGAACCGGTGTTAAGGCTGGCAGCGGAAGAAGTTCAGCGGGCGGGACTGGGTCGCCCATTCTTAAAGGTGGCCGGCATTTGCGGTCCGACGGAACAAGCTATTCATGAAGCGAAGCTGGCGGCCCGTCTAGGTTATGAAGCCGGCCTGCTCAGCATGGGCGCACTTCAGGACTGGAGCGAGGAGGAACTGCTGGAGAGAACTAGGAAGGTCGTGGAGATCATTCCTGTGTTTGGCTTTTACCTTCAGCCTTCAGTGGGGGGAAGAAGACTGAGCTATGAGTTCTGGCGTGCATTCGCCGAGATTGAAGGAGTTATAGCCATTAAGCTGGCGCCTTTTAACCGGTATCAATCCTGGGATGTCATCCGTGCGGTTATGGAATCCAGCCGCCGTGATGATATCGCGCTCTATACGGGGAACGATGATAACATTGTTGCGGATTTGCTGACAACTTATCGTTATCCCGTTGATGGAGAAATCGTCGAGAAACAAATCGTTGGAGGATTACTTGGACACTGGGCTGTCTGGACTAAGAAGGCGGTCGATCTGCTGGACAGTATTAAGAATGTGAGAAAGTCTCCTGCCATCGACAGCAAATGGTTGTCCCTGGGAGCGGAGATTACGGATAGCAACGCCGCTTTCTTTGACCCTGCACATTCCTTTCACGGGTGCATTCCCGGTATTCATGAGGTGCTGCGGCATCAAGGATTATTGGAAGGGCGCTATTGCCTTAATGTTGATGAGGAGTTGTCGCCAGGGCAGCAGGAAGAAATTGACCGCGTCTACAGAGCTTACCCTCACCTGAATGATGATCAGTTTGTAGCGGCTAATCTTAATCGCTGGCTCCAAAGTTAAACTGTGATATAGTTAACAGTAAAGATCATTTTCGAAAAATCTTTGCCGGAGGCGTATCATCATGTGGATGGAACAGCAGACTGAGACCTCTGAAATGTCAGGAATAAGAATTGCGATTATCGGCCCTGAAGTTCTGATGCAGAAAATATTAAACTGTCTTAAGGGATTTCCCTCCTTCGATCCGATCATTAAATGTTATAAACAGATATCCGAAGCCGGCAAGCTGGCAAGTGCCGCAGCTATGGAGGCGGAAGTACTACTTTTTGCCGAACATCATTCGTATCAGCTCGTGAAGGGAAATTATCGGTTTGAGATCCCTGCACTGTTTATCCCTTTAACTGCATCAGGATTATATCGCAGCCTTTTTTGCCTGAAGAGGAATCACCCAGTAACGTCTATATCTGTCGATTCATTAACTTTAACCATGATCAAAACCGTCTTGGATGAGCTCGGCAGTCCGGAAATGAAGATATCCGTATATGAGAATAATGTAACTCCTACGGAACAAGAACTGCTGAGCTTCCATCGGGAACAATTTCAACTAAACCGTTCATCCTGCGCCTTAACCTCATCAAAAATTGTGACGGATCAATTGAACGCCGAGGGTGTCCCCAGCGAATGGATCGCACCTACGGAACAGGACATTATTGTGACCCTTGAACGTGCGCTGCTAGCTACGGAATGGAGGAGGAATAAAGAAGCTCAAATCGTCATGGGAATTATCCATGTCGATAATTTCTCCAAACTTACAGAATCCCTCGGTTCTGAACAGGAAGTTCGGCAGCTGCGGCTCGGAATACATCATGTGGTTCTGAATTTTGCCGAGTATCTGGACGGGCATCTCACACAAGTAGCCGGCAATGAGTATTTGTTTGTAACGACTCGTGGCATCTTCGAGCGTGAGACCGGAGGTTACAAGCGGATTCCTTTGGCCAAAAAAGCCCAAAAGTCCTTCGGCCTGCTACTCAGTATCGGTGTGGGGTTCGGCTATTCGGCGGGAGAAGCCGGGGAGCATGCAAGACAAGCTCTGCGGTTGGCCCAGGATGGGGGAGGCAACAATTGCTTTATTTTGCGGGAAGACGAAAGCGTCATCGGGCCGCTCGAAATGACGGAGCCGATGGAACTGGATCTTTCTCTGGTCGATTCCGTTCTGGTCAAAAGGGCGGAATCTGCCGGTTTAACTTCAATCTACTTAAGCAAGCTGATCGCTCATATCACACGTTTTGGCAAACTTGACTATTATGCTCAGGATTTAGCTTCTGTTCTTGGAGTGACTACCCGAAGTGCGCACCGGTTCTTGCTGAACTGGATGGATGCCGGGCTCGTTGACATTATTGGCGAGGAAAAGGGAGCTTCCCGTGGTCGCCCTAGGCAAAAATACCGAATTCAATTTTTGAATGGACTCATTCGATAAATCTGATTAGATACATATAGGGATAAAGTTAAATTGCCTGATGAATTCAGGCTTTTTTAATTTTTTGTACAGGCGAAAGGTGAAGAACACAGCAAAGTTATTATTTCCTTGGCAAAGTGTGTCAAAGGGTACAAACGCAACAAATGATAGATCAGGGACGTCTAATCAATCAAAGAACAGCTAAGAGGTGTACAGATGAATTTGAAAATGATGACGATTCTCGGTGTCGCGCTCGGTTCCATGCTTATTTCGGCAGGAAGCGCGGCTGCGGAAGAACGGTTTAACGATTTGCAGCATTCCCG
>DJTQ01000073.1 GCA_002439285.1 Paenibacillaceae bacterium UBA6304 | reverse complement strand
CGCAGCGACGCCCGGGTAAAGTCCTCTCTCCGTGAAGCATCCAATTGTTGAGTATGCTGGTTATTTGCCATTATGCATCAACCTCCTGATATTTACGCCATGTAACTATCTTACCCAATTTGGACCATTCCTTAACGGCAGTGGAATAAAAAGGAGCTCATAGCCTTAGGCGCTCTTAATTGAGAAGAGACCGAGGAGAGAAACAATAAAGATTAGGACCCAACAGATGCCTACCTTAAGTTTTCGATAAAGCATAATCTTCTAATGAACCGTTGGCAATTAGAGCTCAGAAGAATATTCGACCAATCCTTTAACCAGGTGGCGGATAAGGGATGAACTAGTTTGTAACAAGGCTTGTCCGGCGAAATGCGATATTGGTGGTGAGTAAGGAGGGGTTAGTAATGAGGAATGGCGAGCAATGTCGAGGATATGATGGTGTGTGGTGAATAATGTGAATGGTGAATATCGTGGGTGGTGAATATCGTGGGTGGTGAGTAACGTGGGTGCTGAGTAGAGTGTTGTGAGGGGGGTGATGAGTCGTTGTGGAAATTGGGGCACGGGTGGAAACTCTAACGGACATAGGAGACCTTAACTAGCTATTATTGGCCTCCCAAGAAATCTAACGGACACAGGAGCCTTTATTCGCGCTAAATATGCTCTTTTCATCGAAGTTTCGTACGATTAAGGGCTCTGGTGTCCGTTAGAATATTAAACCCTCGTTTTCGAGAGGTTTAACGTCTCTCATGTCCGTAAGAATATGAAGCTACTGGTTCATTTCGCAAACAACGCATACAGCATTGACAGCACAGATAATGCGCAAATAGGACAGCGTAGACAGCCGAGACAACGTAGATAATGCAAACAGAGCAGACAACGCATTCAGCGCATACAGCACAGGCAGCTTATAACCAGGCAATAACTAAAAAACCGGTGCCCAAAGGCACCGGAAGAGGAGAAACCAAAATGTTGGAAAAGAAGCTGTTTCATAATGGTTGCAGAACGAAGAACAGCATTGGTCCTCCGTAAACTGTTAGCTAGCTTATTGTCCGATTCCCCGGACAAGCTGTACGACTTGTTCCGCTGTCTGCATTTGCAGTGCCTGTTCCGCGAGCTCCTTCATCTCCGCTTTGGAGAGCTTGGAGATTTGCGAACGAGCCGGAAGAATGGAGGTCGCGCTCATACTGAATTCATCGAGGCCAAGACCCAGAAGCAACGGAATCGCCGTGGTGTCTCCTGCCATTTCTCCGCACATTCCGGCCCAACGGCCTTCTTTGTGTGCAGCATCGATCACCATTTTTACCAGACGAAGAATCGCCGGGTTATATGGTTGATACAAATAAGAGACGCGTTCGTTCATCCGGTCGGCCGCCATCGTATATTGAATGAGATCATTGGTTCCGATGCTAAAGAAATCGACTTCCTTGGCGAATTGGTCCGCAAGGACGGCCGTCGATGGAATTTCTACCATGATACCGAGCTGGATGGAGTCGGATACGGCGATGCCCTCCGCAGCCAGTTTCTCCTGCTCTTCAAGCAAAAGCGCCTTAGCTTGGCGGAATTCATCCAAGGTAGCGATCATCGGGAACATAATTCGCAGGTTCCCGTAGGTACTTGCCCGCAGCAGCGCACGAAGCTGGGTCCGGAATATATCCGTCCGGTCCAGACAAAGCCGTACGGCACGGAACCCGAGAAAAGGGTTCATTTCCTTCGGCAGATCCAGATACGGAAGCTCCTTGTCACCGCCGATATCGAGCGTTCTGACGACAACAGGCTTACCCTCCATCTTTTCCAGGACTGTCTTATAAGCGTTAAACTGGACCTCTTCCGAAGGCAGCTCCGTCCGGCCCATATAGAGGAATTCCGTACGGTACAATCCTACGCCCTCACCACCGTTCTCCAGAACGCCGGTAACATCGTTCGGCGTGCCGATATTGGCCGCCAACTCGACGTGAACGCCATCTTTCGAGACGGTAGGAACCTCACGGAGTTTCTTCCATTCTTCGATTTGGCGAAGATGGTTGTCGCGTTTGCTCTTATATTCCTCAATCACTTCCGCCGAAGGATTAACGATAACCGTTCCGTCCAGTCCGTCGACGATGACCATGTCACCCGAATTCACTTGGGATAACACATTCTTCGTACCCACAACCGCCGGAATTTCAAGAGAACGCGCCATGATGGCCGAATGGGAGGTTCTGCCCCCGATATTCGTCGTAAATCCCTTTACGTATTTCCGGTTTAGTTGCGCCGTATCGGAAGGGGTCAAATCTTCGGCGATGACGATGACTTCCTGACTAATCTCCGCGGGATTCACGTAGGTGAGACCAAGCAGGTGCGTCAGCACCCGTTTGGTAACATCCCGCATATCCGCGGCGCGCTCCTGAAGGTACGCGCTCTTCATATTCTCGAACATGCTGATAAACTGCTTGGACGTTTCATCCAACGCATATTCAGCCGTTGCATTCTCACTCGAGATTTTATCGCGAACCGGAGTTAATAGCTCCGGATCGTTCAAAATCAACAGATGAGATTCGAAGATTTCCGCTTTCTTCTCCCCTAGCTCCTGAAGCGTGCGCTCTTTGATGGCTTCAAGCTCCTGCTGGGAGGTTGCCAAAGCTTCCTCCAAGCGGGCCAATTCGGCAGCCGGGTCGGCAGCATTCTTATTCTTCACCGTATAATCGGGATGCTCCAGTTTAAAAGCGGGGGCTATTGCAACCCCGGCCGATGCGGCAATGCCGGTGATGTTAAGCATTCACTTCGCCTAACCCTTCGTTAATCATCACATCCGTGAGCGCTTGAATAGCATCCGCCGCACTATCGCCTTCTACGATCAGTTTGATCGCATCCCCTTTTTCCAAACCGAGGGAAAGAACGCCCAAAATCGATTTAAGTGTTACTTTTTTACCGTTTGCCTCTGCAAAGGCTTCAGCATCTTTAAATTTATTAGCGGTATTGACCAAAGCTGTTGCCGGACGTGCATGGATACCGTCTTCATCTGTAATTCTGAAATTTTTCTCCATTTTAAATACATCTCACTTTCTTATTAGGAATTCTCCCTTTTATTTTAAGGGATTGTCATAACCAAATCCAATATCTGTCTCTATCCCAGTTCTAGCGGATCGTTATAATATCCTCTTCGCCCTTTTTCAGCTTACCGGATTTGTTCAACGTTACAGCCGAGCCTTCCGGAAGATTGGAGAAAATAATCGGCGAAATGATGGAAGGAGCATGCTCTTTCACATATTCAAGGTCTACTTCCATAATCGGTTGCCCTGCAGAGACCAAATCTCCTTCATTGACAAGGACATTAAATCCTTGGCCCTTCAGTTTGACCGTGTTTACTCCGATATGCACGAGCACTTCTTTGCCGCCGTCGGACATGATCCCCACGGCATGCTTACTCGGGAATACGTTGAATACTTTACCATAAACCGGAGAACAAATCGTTCCATCATGAGGCAGAACCGCAAAACCGTCACCGGTCATTTTTTCGGAAAATACGGGGTCAGGAACTTGGGTGATATCCATAAGCTCGCCGTTTACCGGCATCACGATATCCTCCTGAATGATCGCATCTCCGTCCTTAGCAGCTTCCTGCTCTACAACGGCTGGTTTTTGTTCCACGGCAGGTGCATCCGGCTTTGCTTCAATCTTCGGCGTCTTGCCGCTCATGATGTCCGCAATCTGGGATTTGATCGTATCCGAACGAGTCCCGAAAATAGCCTGGATGTTGTTACCTACTTCCAATACGCCGGAAGCGCCAAGCTTCTTAAGGCGGTCTTTATCGACGTTGCCTTTGTCCTTGACTTCCACCCGCAAACGGGTAATGCAGGCATCCAGATGAGCGATGTTCGCCCCGCCGCCAAGTGCGGTCAATATATTATGGGGAAGCTCATCCTGTGTTACGCTTTTCCCTGGATTGGAGTCATTCTCATCATCCGTCGCTGCGTCGTCACGCCCTGGCGTTTTCAAATTAAATTTTCGGATTACAAACCGGAAGCCGAAGTAGTAAATTACGGCGAGAATTAAACCGACGATGATTACATACCACCATGGGGTGCGTCCCGGAATAACCCCAAAGATCAGATAGTCGATCAATCCGCCGGAAAATGTCATCCCGATTTTGACCTGGAGAATTTGCATGGTCATAAAGGATAAACCCGCAAACACACAGTGTACGGCAAAAAGTACTGGTGCCACGAACAGGAACGAGAATTCAAGCGGTTCCGTGATCCCCGTCAAAAACGAAGTCAATGCCGCAGAACCCATAATACCCGCCACATACTTTTTATGCTGGGGCTTGGCCTCGTGATAGATAGCAAGTGCCGCAGCCGGCAGACCGAACATCATGAACGGGAATTTTCCTGTCATAAACGTACCTGCAGTAAACGGTTCGCCATCGCGTAGTTGGGCCATAAAAATCTGCTGATCGCCACGAACCAGTTGTCCTGCACTGTTTACATACTCTCCGAATTCGAACCAGAACGGTGAATAGAAAATATGATGGAGACCGAATGGTATCAGCGCCCGCTCCACGGTCCCGAAGATGAATGCGGACAACGTCCGATTCTGCTCCAGCATAAAGTGGGAAACCGAATTAAGGCCGGTCTGTATCGGCGGCCAGATCACCACCATCAGCAAACCGAGAATAACCGAAGTTGCAGCTGTCATAATCGGAACAAATCGTTTACCTGCAAAGAAACCTAAATAAGACGGCAACTCGATTTTGAAAAAACGGTTGTACATACTAGCCGCTAATATACCGACGATAATCCCGCCGAACACACCGGTTGCCAACGTTGGAATCCCCAGTACGTTTGCATACGCGGGATCCGTACCGATCATGGACGGAACGACGCCGAGCACCGAACCCATCGTCACATTCATGACGAGGTAACCGATAATCGCAGCCAGACCTGCTACGCCCTCGCCTCCGGCTAAGCCGACCGCTACGCCGACTGCAAATAGCAAAGCCAAGTTCGTAAAGACGATTTGCCCTGCATTCATCATTACAGTCGCGATAGCGTGCACTGTTTGGTTATCCAGAACCGGCACGAGATCAAGGAACTCGGGGCTAACCAGCATATTCCCGATCCCAAGAAGCAGACCGGCTGCAGGCAGCAGTGCCACAGGTAACATTAGCGCTTTACCGACTCTCTGTAAGACGCCGAATAACCTCTTGAACATAAACATCCTCCTACGCAGAATCTTTGAAGTACTTAAACAACAAAAAAGCATGAGCCAATAAAGTTTCCAACTGTACGTCCTTATTTACGGTTATAATACCCCGTAAACCGGCGATACAATCAAAAGCTTTTATCAACTCATGCCTGATCGAATCAGTCACACATTGTGATATATATTGTTGTTCATCTCAAAGATTATAACAAACCTGCCTAACAAGCGCAAGTCATGTCACTGAATACTAGGAGGAGCCACCCGGTGCAGATGCATCGTCAAATAACTGACCTCAGCCGGGTAAACAGGTTTGTTCAAGCGTTTTTCCATAATCATCGTAAGTTTCCCGGCAAGGGAATAAAGCAAGGGATATTCCTGTTTCAACAAAGTATCCAGCTTCTCCACTTCACCGACTTGCTCACCACGGCGGATACGTTCAATCGCAAACCGCAAATGCGTAAGAAGACGGGAATAGTCCAATGAATTCCGCAAAACCGTGAACTTCAGTTCTTCCTCAATGGTAGAGACCAGATCCGCGATTAATTGAGCATGCCCACGCACTTCGCTGATATGCCGATTCGTCATCGCGCTGTTGATATGAAGGGCTACAAATCCAATTTCATCTTCCCCCAAATCAACTCCCAATTTCTGATGAATCAACTTGATCGCGTATTCTGCCAATTCATATTCGACAGGGTAGATTTCCTTCGTTTCATACAGGAACGGATTGTGGAAAGCGAGATCCTGTTCCGCTCTTTTGATGGCAAAAGCGAGGTGATCCGTGAGCGCGATATGTATATGCTCATTCAGCTCGGTTTGTGTTTTCCTTGAAATATACATAATGATCTCGCCGATAATCTCGATCAATTGCTCATCCACTTGCGGAACGAGTTGTTTGTACTGTTCCTGTTCGTGCTGGTTGGTCAGAATGAACATCTTTTCTACTGATTCGAGAGGAATAGTATCGCTTGTTTTCCGGTTAAAACCAATGCCTTTACCGATCACGACGACTTCGCCATGTTCGGGATGATGGGCAATGATGACGTTGTTATTCAACACTTTGGCCACTTGAAGGCTATTCACAATTGCACCTCATTTAAACTGCATTATTCTGTTCTCCGGAACGCTTACGCACCCTATTATAATCCACGTCCGTTCTACTTGCCATACATAAACCTCAAATAATACAAAAGCATCCCCCGATTATAGAAAAACATCCCTCCGGATAGAGGGATGTTTTATTATTAATCTCGCGCATACGGTCGGGATTATGGAGTTTCCTGTGAAACCGCACTTTCAAGCAGCACGGAAGCTTTGGCTGCCGGGGAAGATTCAGGCGCAGGAACCGAGATTTTGCCCTTTGTTAAACCTTTGATAAGCTGATCCAATTCGATGCCTGATACATTCTTCAACATTTCCGGGGCGGTCGCCATCAGCTCTGTCACATAATTGCTGACCCGGGCGGCCCCTTCTCCTTTTCCGGTATCCACCACTGTAAGCTTGTCGATCGATGAAATCGGAGCCGCGATTTTTCCGGCCAGGTCAGGCAGCATTTTCACGACGATATCCAGAATAGCGGCCTCGCCGAATTTCTGGAAGGCTTCAGCCAGCTTTTCCTTAGCCTCCGCCTCCGCAAGACCCCTTAACCGGATGATCTCCGCATCCGCCGTCCCTTTGGCCCGTTCGGCATCGGCGATTGCTAGGCCTTCCAGCCGTTTTTGTTCGGCGGATGCTCTTGCTTGAGTCTCGATAGAATACTGAACCGCATCGGCTTCACGCATTTTACGGGCTTTGTCCGCCTCCGCCGCCTGTTCTACCGCGTATCGGTCGGCATCCGCTTTCTTCTTCACTTCAGCGTCATATTGTTTCTGGCGGACCATAATTTCTTTATCCTGCAAATCGATTTCCCGCTCTTTACGGACCAGTTCAACCTTCATTTGCTCCTCAACCATCGTCTGCTTGGCCCGTGCCTCCTGAATGTGGTAAGCCTGATCCGCCTCTGCTTTGGCGGTATCCTGTTCTTTCTTAAAGGAGGCTACCTTCAGTTCCTTCTCCTTGGAAGCTTCCGCGATATTCGTATCCCGCAAAAGTTCCGCCTTCTGACCCGATTCCTCGGCCAGCGCTTTTTGGATCCGCGAATCCCGTAGCGCTTCCGCCTCAGCAATATCAGCATCCCGCTTAACCGCCGCAATCCGCGGCTTCCCTAGCGCTTCCAGATAACCGTGTTTGTCGCGGACGTCTTTAATAGTGAAGGAAACAATCTGCAGCCCCATTTTTTTCAAATCCCGCGCCGCAACACCTTGAACCTCTTGGGCAAACTTGTCACGGTTCCGGTACACTTCCTCTACCGTCATGGAGCCGAGTATAGAACGCAAATGGCCTTCAAGCACTTCTTGCGCTTCGCCTTTCAGTGACTCGATCGGCTTACCCATGAATTGTTCCGCCGCTGTCGCCACATCCTCTACCGAACTGCCCACTTTAATGATTGCTACACCATCCGCCGAAACGGGAACCCCTTGCTCGGTATATACCTCCGGTGTCATAACATCCAGTTTGTGAGACAGTAAAGACATGAACTCGGCCTTCTGGAATATCGGCCAGATAAAGGCGCCGCCCCCGCGGACGATCTTGATCTTGCGTCCCGATTCATCATCAGATATATTGCGGCTTCCAAGAAAAGAACCTGTCACGATCATCGCTTCATCCGGACTCACCGTTTTATAGCGCGTCCAGAACGCTAGACCCAGCACAATAATAACAGCAATTACAACGATAGGAATGAGTAAGAAATCAGGTACCGCTTCCAACAATTACACCATCTCCTTTTTTAGTTCGGTTTCGTAAAGCTCGGTTACATGAACGACGCCATCCTTGGAATCCACGATCACAACCAGCGCTCCGGCGGGAATATCCCGCCGGTCCCAACTTGCGGCCGTATGTAACGTATTGCCGGCGACAAATTTGACCATGATTTCCCCAAAGCCTTTAGAGGGAATCGGCACGGTTACCTCACCGATCTTACCGGGAAGTTCGGAATGGGAATAGCCGATTGAATTCTCGCTGTTCTCCATCGGCTTCACATAGGCAAAATAGATAAGCGCCGAGAAGCTGAGCGAAATCAGAATCGCCAGTATTATCACAGCGAAAGAGCCCAGATGAGTGTAACGAATTAGCAATATCCCGGCACCCCCAAACGTGGTAATTGCGGATGCCGTCACTACCGGCTTCAAGAAATCCACCGCGAAGGCGTCAAATATCCCGTCCAGCCAGCTCCCGACGACGTCTCCCAAAATAGCACTGACCAATGCGAACAACGCGCCGCCTGCAAAACAGCTCCAGAACAAAACCTCCAAACCGTCCCCCCTCCCTTTCTGCTTCAATCTTTCACTATATGTAATTGTTACGTTAATACTTCTCCATTGTTTCAATAATTTCCCTGCTTTGGACAGAAAAAAACCTCTCTTTGTCCAAAAAAGAGAGGTTTAATGTCGAATAAGCCTTATAACGAACTCTTATAAATATTCAAGACATCCTGCTTATCAAGCAGGGCAAAATTACCGAATGATCCGAAACGAACCGCCTTATCGGCCATAATATCCAAGCTGCTTCCATCGATGTCATAATCAGCAAGTCGGCTCGGCGCACCGATAGAATTCCAGAATGCCCGGAGAGCTTCGATACCTTCCGCGGCAATTGCCTGATCGCTTTTACCTTCCGGATTCACATCGAATACGTTGACGGCCAACCGTTTGAACCGGGCAATATCATGATCCATGACATGCTTCATCCAGTTCGGGAACAGGATAGCAAGTCCGCCACCATGGGGGATATCGTGTACCGCTGAAACCGCATGCTCGATGTTATGGGTCGCCCAGTCACCGGACAGCCCCATATTTAAAACGCCGTTCAATGCCATCGTACCACAATAAAGAATCGTTTCGCGGTATACCGTATTTTCAAGATCAGCGATCAGTTTAGGTGCCGTTTCAATCACCGTACGAAGTATGGTTTCACAAAATCCGTCTTGTACAGGGGTGTTGGTTTCTTTATGAAAATAATGTTCGAACACATGCGACATGATGTCGACCATGCCGTATACAGTTTGGTCCTTCGGCAAGGATACCGTGTTCTCCGGCTCAAGAATCGAAAACACAGGATAGGCGAATTTACTGCCCCAGCCCAGCTTCTCTTGCGTATCTTGATTGGAAATAACCGAGCTGCCATTCATTTCTGAACCCGTTGCCGCCATGGTCAGCACGGTCCCCAGCGGAAGCGCGTCTTTCGGGGCGGCTTTCCGCTCTGCAAAATCCCACATATCGCCGTCATACTTGGCGCCGACAGCAATGGCCTTCGAGCAGTCAAGCACGCTCCCGCCTCCGACGGCAAGCACAAGCTCAATGCCTTGCGTTTTGCACAACTCAACGCCGCGATGCACCGTGGACAAACGCGGATTCGGTTCCACGCCGGACAGCTCAGTAACCTCTGCTCCGATTTCTTTCAAAATTGCCGTCACTCGGTCGTAGAGCCCACTACGTTTGATGCTGCCACCGCCATAGACGAGCAACACCTTACGCCCGAAACGGGGCACCTCTTGTTTTAATGCTTGCAATTGATCCTTCCCGAAAATCAGCTTAGTTGGATTATGAAATTGAAAACGATCCATTCCTCGTTCCCTCCTGATTCTTAAAATAAGATGAACACATCACCTTTGATTATACTGCCATTAAAGACATGAAAACAAACGCCTTCGCGAAATTAATGCGTCCCATGCGGCCTTTGCCGCTACACTTACTTCAAACACTTCGGTTACTTCAGCCACTTCAGTTACTCCAACCGCTACAGTTACTTCAAC
>DJTQ01000189.1:1802-10485 GCA_002439285.1 Paenibacillaceae bacterium UBA6304 | reverse complement strand
CCCCTCATTCTCACGGTCTTCATCATCGACGACGATGATCACTTTGCCGCGCATCAAATCATAAATCGCTTCCTCAACACGGTCCAACTGGATATCGCTCATCTTATTCCCTCCACTCTAATACTTCCATCATGCAAATCCGTGCTCCGAGAGAAATGTAAGATCGATGCCGTTACTCGTATCCTCCGTTTGTCCCTCCTGAGCGATTTGGTTCTGGGATTTCCCGAACTTCAGCAAGTGCTCGACATATTTGCCCAATACATCGCATTCAATATTTACCGTATCGCCGGAGCGTTTATAAGCAAGTACAGTCTCTGCCAAGGTATGAGGAATAATGGATACCGAGAACCTCCCGGCAGAGGCCTGGACAACGGTAAGACTGATTCCGTCCACAGTAATCGATCCCTGAGGAATTATATATTTGAACATGGATGATTGGGCAGGTTCGATCTCATAGACGACTGCATTTTGGTCTTCGCGGACCCGTATAATCATCCCGGTTCCATCCACATGGCCCTGTACTAGATGTCCGCCGAATCTTCCTCCTGCTGCCATGGCTCGTTCTAAATTAACCCGGCTGCCCGGCTTCAGATCCTTAAGGTTCGTATGCCGATACGTTTGCGGCATCACATCTACAGCAAAAGAAGAAGAGTCAAAGGAAGTAGCCGTAAGACAAACTCCATTGATGGCGATACTGTCTCCAAGTTTCAAGCCTTCCGTGATCACGCGGGCCGAGATGCCGAGGACCATCGCTTCCCCTCTGCGGCTGATCGATTTCATCGTCCCGATTTCCTCTACAAGTCCGGTAAACATCCGCACCCCTCCTTTACCCAGTAATATTGGAACCTTCCTTTGAAGCTTCAGGCCAGACCGGGGTTCCTTTAATACACACATTATCGCCCATTTGCTCCACTTCCAAATTGGTTAAATGCACGGCATCTCCCATAAGATAGTATCCTTCAAAAATAAAACTCCCTGTAGATTCCAGCCCGCCGATCAGCTTCGGTGCAAAAAACATCACGACTTCATCGACCAGTTTCTGCTGGAGCAGCGAGCCGTTCAACCTTCCTCCACCTTCTACCAAGATGGATGAGATTTCGCGTTTGCCTAATTGGGACAAAGCCAAAGCCAAATCAACCCTCGGCCCGCTACCGCACGTCAGAATCTCGACTCCGCGTTCCTTTAGTGCTTGCGATTTGCCCGGATCCGCCTTATCCGTCGTTAACAGTACGGTCGGAGCCGCATCATCATTAAGCACTTTGGCGCTTGCGGGTATCCGCAGCGTCGAATCCACGATGATGCGAACCGGGGAAAACCCCGGCACCGGAAGCCGGGTCGTCAGCTGCGGGTCGTCGGCCAGGATGGTACCAACGCCAACCATGATGGCCTGGTACCGATGCCGCATCGTATGTACGATGTCCCGCGCGGCCTCATTCGAAATCCATTTGCTATCCCCGGTCTTGGACGCGATCTTGCCGTCCAATGTGCTTGCTGTTTTTATCGTGACGTAAGGAAGGGCCGTCGTTATAAACTTGATAAACGGCTTATTCATCCCAAGAGCCCGGTCGCGAAGGATACCGACATCGACCTGAATTCCATTCTCCCTCAGCATTCGGATTCCCCGGCCCGCTACCTGCGGGTTGGGGTCTTCGCAGGCAACGACGACCCGCATTACTTTATCGCGGATCAGCCGTTCTGAACACGGCGGGGTCAAACCGTAATGACTGCAAGGTTCCAGAGTCACATAAACCGTACTGCCTTCGGCCAGCCCGCCAGCCATATTCAGCGCATGAACCTCGGCATGCGGTGTACCGCGCCGCAAATGTGAACCCAAGCCAACGACGGCACCGTCCTTAACCACGACGGCACCAACAACCGGATTGATGCCCGTTTGCCCCTGGGACCGTTCAGCCATTTGAAGCGCCAGATCCATATAATATTCGTCGTTGATATTGAGCAAAATTAATTTTCTCCCTCCTTTTGAAAATATAAAAACCCTGCCGGAGCATTCCGGCAGGGCACTATGAGAGAAAAGTATGTGTACGCGAATAAAGCAAGCCTAAGCAAATAGAAGATGTCAAAACAAACGTATGACAAACAAGCTGTCTGCTGTCCCCAACAAGCATTATTCTCCCAACGTTAATTATGTTGTGAAATTAATTACTTATTGAAGTGCTTCCATAAAATGAACACCATGCATGCTTGAACGTTCTCAGAGCATCATTGTGTTCCGCGTCTCCTTCTCCCATCCAGACTATACTGTCGGTCCCGGAATCTCACCGGCTCAGCCATATGCTGCTGGTTAAGCTCGCATACAGGTCACGGACTCGTGCATGGCTCCGATTTAAATTTGCGGCCACTTTGAGAAGTGTCACAATCATCGAAACCCGCCATCACCGTCAGTAGGGAATTTCACCCAACCCCGAAGGAATGCTATTCAGTTAATTGATCCTTGCAACCCGAATGTTATCATTAACCTCTCTAAAAATCAAGGACATTACCCTGCTGCTTCCAATCAACAACCAACACTCCGGGAATAAAAAAGCGGGATCTGAGCGAAAATAACTCCGACACCCGCTTTTATTTTTTTAAATCCATCTACTTAGGAGGAATTCATTCGTGGCCAAACCTGATGATCGCTCTGATAATGTAAGAAAACTCCAAGACAGCATTCAAAACACAATATTAAAATTCCGGGAAGGCCAGGATTATTTGAGTGAGCATGCCGATGAAATTTCCGGCGAAGAAAAACACCAGATTGAAGAGAAGAACGCCAGACGCCTGAACAGCATCTCCGGCTTCCGCGAAGAAGTCAAGGACGAGGCGTCCGACCGCCAGCAGTAAATTATGCCAGGATAGATAGCTAAAAATACGAAACCCCTCTGGAGGAATTATCCTCAGAGGGGTTATTGTTGTTCTTATCGGATTAAGCTTCGTCCCAGACAGTAACTTCTTTCATTTTGTCGCCAGGACGAACCTGATCGACAAGCTCCATGCCGGAAGTAACTTTGCCAAACACCGTATGAACGCCATCCAAGTGCGGTTGCGGCTCATATACGATGAAGAACTGGCTGCCGCCGGTATCTTTGCCCGCGTGAGCCATGGACAATACGCCGCGTTCATGCTTGCTCGTGTTGGTTGCCGTTTCGCATTTGATGGTGTAACCAGGACCACCCGTTCCATTGCCGACCGGGCATCCGCCTTGAGCGACAAAACCTGGAATGACACGGTGGAAAGTCAAGCCGTTATAATATCCGGAATTCGCCAGCTTTTCAAAGTTGGCTACTGTACCCGGCGCTTCTTCAGGCAGAAATTGAATTTCAACCTCTCCGCCTTTTTCCAAAACAATTTTCCCTTTTTTCATATGGGTCACTTCCTTCTTCTAATTATCATCGCATTTAACTTCAGACAAACCTATTTAAGTGTACTATGAAATGACCCGCGTAGCAAAATATGGCGCAAAAAAAATGAAACAGCATCATCTTATCCGGCCTGCCGGCCAGTCGGGATGATGCTGCCGAAGCTGTATTATATAGTTCTGGCTTACTTAAACGACGGCTGTTTGGCAATCCGCTCAGGGATAACATCACAAGAGGTGATGTCCTGCAATGTCTCACGCTTGACGACGAGATCGCTGTGTCCATTTTGGACGAATACGACCGCCGGACGACGAATCCGGTTATAATTGCTGGCCATAGCATAGTTATATGCACCCGTGCAGGCAACAGCAAGCAAATCACCAGCATTCACTTTAGGCAGCTCCAAATCCCAAATCAGCATATCTCCGCTTTCGCAGCATTTTCCTGCGATGGATACCGTCTCTTCGGCGATATCCAAGCTGCGGTTAGCCAGCATCTCCTCATATTTGGAATCGTACAGTGCCGGACGCGGGTTATCCGTCATTCCGCCGTCGACGGACACATATTTGCGTACGCCCGGAATATCCTTGCTGGTTCCTACCGTATACAGGGTAGTACCTGCATCGCCGACAATACTGCGACCCGGCTCCACCCAGATTTCCGGAAGTTGCGGATAGGCGTTTGCGAAGGACGATTTAACGGCATCCGTGATCGCTTTTACATAATCCGATACTTTCAACGGCGTATCCTCTGCCGTATAGCGGATTCCGAACCCGCCGCCCAGGTTGATAACTTTGAACACGACATTCAGTTTTTCCTTTACCTGAAGAGAGAATTCCGCCACGCGTTCAACCGCCAGTTGGAAGCCTTCCACCTCAAAAATTTGCGACCCGATATGGGAATGCAAACCGAGCAAACGAAGATTACCACTGCGAGCAGCTAGCTCCACCGCTTCAAAAGCGGATCCGTTGCCGATATCGAAGCCGAACTTGGAATCCGTTTGCCCTGTAGAAATATACTCATGTGTATGTGCCTCTACCCCTGGGGTTACGCGCAAAAGAACATTGACCGTAAGGCCTTTTTCTGCGGCTAGTGCTTGCAGCAAGTGTATCTCGGTGAAATTATCAACGACAAAACAGCCGATGTTAGCCTGAAGCGCCATTTCAAGCTCTTCAGGAGTCTTGTTGTTCCCGTGAAAATGGATTCGCTGCGCAGGGAAGCCAGCTTCGAGTGCCGTATACAGTTCTCCCTCTGAAACGACATCGAGGGACAATCCTTCCTCTTCGGCCAGACGGCACATTGCCATGACACAGAAGGCTTTGCTGGCGTAGGCAACCTGAAACGATAATCCCGAAGCCCGGAACGCATCCATATATTCACGGCATCTTTGCCGGATGAGCGACTCATCCATGATATACAGCGGGGTGCCGTAAGTTTCTTTCAATTCGACCGTATCGCAACCGCCGATCTCGAGATGTCCCTTAGGATTGATTTTGCTGGTACCGTGTAAATACATCTATGCAGTCCTCCACTTTCAATTTTTCACCAGTATATCAAACAACCTGTGAACTGAAAAATGGATTTTTTCGAATATCATTTGTGTTTTTTTCTGGACACGCCTAAAAATCATTCACTTCGCGGCATACGGGTGTTATCTCTCGTCTTGTTAAAGGACGGTCTTTGCTTCGAGGTAAGCACCGGAACCCGAATCAGAATGCCGGCCATCGCCTTAGCATTAAACGGTATGAACGGCCACAGATAAGAAGAATTATACGAACGCTGCATACTGAGAAAAATAATGAACGCCGTAACTCCCCCAACCAGACCCGGTACCCCAAATAGGGCAACCAGCACCAGCAGTGCCAACCTGACAACCCGATTGGCAAGTCCAAGCTCATAGCTTGGCGTCGCAAACATTCCGATGGCAGCCACAGCCATATACAATACGACTTCGTTAACGAACAGTCCGGTCTGAACCGCGATATCACCGATGAGTATCGCCGCGATCAAGCCCATGGCTGAAGCTAAAGGCGTAGGCGTATGTACGGCCGCCATCCGCATCAAATCGACTCCGAATTCCACGATCAGAAACTGGGCGATGATCGGTATTTTCGCCTGTTTTTGGGGACCGATGAAATCGAGCATCGCCGGCTTCAGTTCGGGGTGGATCACCATCAGCATCCAGATCGGAAGCAAGAACAGCGAAGCAAAGATTCCAAAAAACCGTACCCACCGCAAATAGGTGCCCATAAACGGGGTTTGCCGGTTTTCTTCGGCATGCTGGCACAGATCGAAAAAGGTCGTAGGCAGAATCATCACGCTAGGAGAGGTGTCCACGAAGATTACGACCCGGCCCTCCATCAGATGGGAAGCGACTACATCAGGACGTTCGGAATACCGGACCAGAGGGTAAGGATTCCATCCCTTTTTCACAATCGCTTCTTCAAGCTGCTTATCGGCTAAAGGAATGCCGTCTAATTCCACACCCTTAATCTTCTCTCGGACCTTATCCACTAGCACCTTATCCGCAATATCATCAATATAAGCAATGCATACATCCGTCTGACTGCGTCGTCCTACTTTCATCGCTTCGAATTTGATGCCGGGGTCCCGGAGTCTTCTCCGGACAAGAGTCACATTCGTCAGCAGGGTCTCCGTAAAACCGTCGCGTGCGCCTCGGACAACTCTTTCGAGCGAAGGCTCCTCCGGGCTGCGGACCGGATAAGAGCGGGTATCCATGACGATCGCCGATTCTTCGCCTTCAATAAACAAGACACTCATGCCGATCAGCACATTATTGACCGCTGAACTGAGATGCTCCGTCTTTTCCACTTGGATATGCGGAATGTAAAGTTCAAAGAAGGAACGAAGCGCCCCGGTAGTTAAATTTTCCGGCGTCAAGTATGTTAATCTCTTGATAATTTCCTGCATAATCGTATCTTTGGCAAACCCGTTGATGAAAAAGAGACCCGTCTTCTTCCCGCCAAAGGTCATTTCCCGGAAGACGACATCAAACCCCTGTCCGAGGCCGACGACTTCCTCCAGTGTTCGTTTTGTCGTAATTAAACTACGGCTGATCTTATCGTTCTGCTGCCAATACTGGATCGCTTCTTTAACGGAATCCGACCTCTCGGACTCCACCTTCTTTCTCATCTCCTCTTTCCCCTGACCCTCGTTCTCCTGCCATGTAAACTCCCCGGTTCCGGACATAAATTCCGGTGTTTTCTGAGAGTCGGCTTCGCGCTCTGTGCCACCCCGTTCGTGATCCATCATCGTTGCCTTGACCTCCTTGACTGTTCTAACGCCTGTACACGAACCATTCAAATAAAGACCCTGCCACCTTGCCGCAAACCATGGCCATCAAGAGTCCGAACAAATATTTTTGCATATACAGCCTTTTCGCCAAAATAGGAAGTACATTTAACACTTCCGTAAGCGCGGCGGCCAGCATACCGACGAAGATGCCGTTGAACAAGCCGACCACCCCGGTTCCAATCCAGGGACCATGAATGTTCCAGTTCCAGAAATCCGCTATCGTACCGAGTAATGAACCGCTTACCATCGCTCCTTCATACCAATGAACCTTGTCATAAGATCTCGTGATCTGGGCCAGTCGAGGGATCATGTCCAGCACGATGTATAAGGCGATCACCCCGCCTCCGACGGCAATGCCACCAGCCAGACCAAAAAACAGAGAAAAGATCAGGGTAAGCGAAGGAATCAAGGGCCTTTCTCCTTTCCCATCGACTCGGATCGGCGCATCTTCTCATATTCCTCGGCAATCACATATTGATTCAAGTTTTCCTGATAGAGGTACATCTCCACTTCCAAAGGAGTTGGTTCCTCATTCCATTTTTTCTTGAACAAATGATTAAAGAAAACGATCATCCCAAATCCGATTCCGATGGAATAAGCCACTTGAAATAAATAGGGATGCTCGTCCCTTTTCCCGGTAATCATTTCCACGATCCGGATTTGAACCTCGGGCATGCTGACATCGGCATGAAAATTCATGATTGTGAGACCGGCGCCGAAAAACAGCAGCAGCCAGACGATGATAAAAAGAGCGATAGAAGGCTTCTTTTCACGGGCAACCATCTCAACAAGAACATGTGGTTCCCCCAGTACCTCCACCCTCAGAAACGGAAATTTCCGTTTGATGCAACCAATGACCTGAAGCATGTCGATAACGATCAGATTCCCGTCGCTATACTCCGGTCTTTCCATAACGAGTCCCACTAGCTCCGGTTCATACTGCGGATCAGCTAATATGCGCGCAATATCCCCCAGCCGGACCGGTGCACCGAATGGAAGTCTTACCTGCTTGCGCAGGCGCAGATAAACGGGAGCGGCCGTCTCCTTCTCCATCATGGACACCCCTTTAATGCCGTATTGCCCATAGTATGCCAAAGCAGACTGCGATTTACTCTTCAAGACTCCGTTATATAAGCTGAACAATTGAAAGTGGATGAATGGACAAGTACGTAAAATATTCCTTCTGCCGCAACAACAAAAAGGCCGGGCGGGGAATTGTCATCCCCGTCCCGACCTTCATCATTTACATAAGAGCATTAACCGGATTCTGTTCGCCTTATAATGCCGCAGCTGTATCCAAAGCCACTTCCATCATCTGGTTAAACGTAGTTTGCCGTTCTTCTGAAGTGGTTTCCTCACCGGTAAGCAAATGGTCGCTCACGGTCAGAATGGTCAATGCATTGACGCCATATTTGGCAGCCAGCGTATACAGAGCGGTTGTCTCCATCTCCACCCCAAGCACGCCGTATTTCATCAACAATTGGGTCACGGACGTATCGTCACGGTAAAACATATCCGAGCTGAAAATATTCCCGACGTGCAGCTTTAGTCCCTTGTCTACCCCGCGTTCATAGGCCGCTTTCAATAGGGGGAAGCTGGCAATCGGAGCAAAATCGAAGCCGCCGAACACATGACGGTTCATGCTGGAGTCGGTACAGGACGCCTGAGCCAGAATGACGTCTCGTACATGGACATGCTCCTGCATACCGCCGCAGGTACCGACGCGAATCAGATTTTTCACTCCATAATCCCGGATCAGCTCATTGGCATAAATTGAAATGGACGGGATCCCCATCCCGCTGCCTTGCACGGAGATCCTTTTTCCTTGATAGGTGCCCGTAAATCCAAGCATCCCCCGCACTTCGTTATAACAAATCACGTCGCTCAAATACGTTTCGGCAATATACTTGGCCCGTAGAGGGTCCCCCGGCAAGAGAATAGTTTCAGCGATCTCGCCTGGTTTGGCTGCAATATGTACGCTCATGATATGATCTCCTTCTGTTTGAATG
>DJTQ01000189.1:0-1640 GCA_002439285.1 Paenibacillaceae bacterium UBA6304 | reverse complement strand
TTGAATGGCGAATCTATTACTAGTATATAAGATGTGCCTATCTCTTGCGAGCTCATCTCGTCCATATCGATGAAAAATCCCCCTCTTGCCCGTCGCCTGCTAAGAGGTAACGAATGGCTTGAGGGGGATTCTTATCCGTTATGCTATTGTGCGATCTGGTCACGGATACTCTGCAGTATTTTCTTCTCCAGCCGTGAGACCTGCACCTGTGAAATGCCGAGCCTGTTAGCTACCTCGGACTGGGTCTGGTCGCGGTAATACCGTAAATATACGATCAGTCTTTCCCTCTCCGACAGCCCATCAATCGCTTCGTGCAGCGCCAGTTTATCGAACCAACGCTCTTGGGATTCATCGGCGATTTGATCCATCAGCGTGATCGGGTCCCCGTCATTCTCAAAGACGGTCTCGTGAATGGAAGTCGGCGGCTTATTCGCCTCTTGGGCAAACACTACATCTTCAGGCGTGACGCCCAGTTCAGCGGCTACTTCCTTCACAGTGGGTAGCCGATTCAGCACCTTGGATAGCTCATCTTTCTTCTTACGCACTTTATTCGCCATTTCTTTAAGCGAACGACTTACCTTCAGGGTCCCGTCATCACGCAAAAAGCGCTGAATTTCTCCGATAATCATCGGAACCGCATAGGTAGAAAACTTTACGTCATAGCTAAGGTCGAATTTGTCGACCGATTTCAGGAGTCCGATACATCCGATCTGAAACAGATCTTCAGGCTCGTAGCCCCGGTTCATAAACCGCTGCACGACTGACCACACCAACCGGATGTTGCAGTTTACAAGCCGATCTCTGGCCGCGGAATCTCCATTTTGACTCAGGGCAATCAACCGCTTCACTTCCGTGTCGTCCAAATACTCTCTCGAGGCTTGCTTCACTTCGGCATCCATAGCTCCAACCCCTAATTGTACAAAGCTTTCTTAGATACAATCCTCTTCTTCATCCGAATAGAAGTGCCCCCGCCGATTTCGCTGGCCACATCGAATTCGTCCATAAAATTCTCCATGATCGTAAAACCCATGCCGGACCGCTCCAGCTCCGGTTTTGAGGTGAACAGCGGTTGTTTGGCCAGTTCCACATCTTCGATGCCGTGCCCTTTGTCTTCCACGACTAAGGTCACCGTATCTCCTTCGATGGATGCGGTAATCGTGACGATACCGGCCGGATCTTCGTCATATCCATGAATAATGGAATTAGTTACCGCTTCGGATACTACCGTCTTCAAATCGGTAATCTCGTCCATGGTCGGATCCAGTTGCGATACAAAAGCGGCAACCGTCACACGGGCGAATGATTCATTCTCTGATTTTGCGGCAAATTGCAGTGTCATGAAATTGCGGTCAGTCTGGTTCATAGGGCGACCTCCAATTCCGAAAGAGCGGTGCTCTCATTTTCATAGACGGACATGATTTTGAAGAGACCCGACATTTCAAGCAGCCGGTACACCGGCGGATTTACGCCGCAAACGACCATGCGGCCGCCCTTTTGTCTAATCAGCTTATATCTGCCCAATACAACCCCGATGCCCGAACTATCCATAAACTGCAAAGATTCCAAGCTAAGGACGATATGGCGGCAATTCCCACGGCCGATTTCTTCATCCAAAGACATCCGAACCGTGTCCGCCGTAT